>JBLMYN010000393.1:0-3475 GCA_050258305.1 Actinomycetota bacterium | reverse complement strand
CCCTAAGCTGTTATCACGTGCCCGATTCTCCAGGATGTAAGGACGTTCTCTTACTGTCTCCGCTAAGTACAGATTGATGTAGTGAGAGCCTGTTCTGGGGCTGAATGCTGATTGCTGAATGCTGATTGCTTTTTCCCAGCAACACAGGCCCGCACTACCCCATCTCTGTTTCAGATATGTCCTGCGATATCCGCATCGGCACTTCAGGGTTTCACTACCGGCACTGGGTTGGTCCGTTTTATCCACCGAAGACACCGACCGCCCGAATGCTCGAATACTATGTTCAGCAGTTCGACACCCTGGAGCTGAACAACAGCTTTTACCGCCTCCCGAGCGTCGAAGCTTTCGAAGGCTGGAGGGACTCAACCCCGAAGAATTTTGTTTTCGCCGTCAAGGCGAGCCGCTTCATCACGCACAACAAGAAACTGAAAGACCCGGAAAACGCTCTCGACAATCTCCTTCCCCATGCCGAACACCTGGGCAAAAAACTTGGGCCCTTCCTGTTCCAGCTTCCGCCCAAATGGAAGGTCAATCACGAGAGGCTTGCCGGCCTGCTGGAGATCCTGCCGGGGGAGCATCGTTATGCTTTCGAGTTTCGCGAACTGAGCTGGATCACCCCGGAAATCTGCCGTATTCTGCGCAAATTCAACGCGGCATTCTGCATTTACGAACTCGCCGGATATCAGACGCCGCTTGAGGTTACCGCCGATTTTTCTTACGTCCGTCTGCACGGGCCGGCCGGAAAATACCAGGGCAACTATAGCAACCGGCGTCTCCGCGAATGGGCGCGATGGATTGAGCAGCAGGCGAAAAGGCTCAAAGGCATTTACGTCTATTTCGATAACGACCAGGCGGGGTACGCGCCCGGGAATGCTCTGGCGCTGCGGCACATGGTAATGGGCGGCAAAAAAAACAAGCATCCTCACGCCGCCTGAAGCGCTTCCCCTGGCGCTGCGAAAAACGTTCAAAAGTGGAGTAAAAAGGCCAGGAACTCAGTTATAACTGAATGGGTCTTGCCACAGTACGGTTTCCCACAATGCGCTCATTGACCCGACCATTTTGCATAAGGACAGCCCGCATCGTCGCCGGGTTTTATCTCCTCCTGGTACTGGCTTCGGCGTGTTTTGCGCAAGAGAAACAGCCACCGCAGGACCAATCCCAGGATGAACCGGCGGCCAATCCCGGCCGTCCCACGGTCTCCACGCCGGCCACGCTGACCCCGGCCGGCTATTTCCAGTTTGAAACAGGAATTCTGGGAGCGCAGCGCTCCGGAGCATTCGCTGATCGCACCGGCGTGAATGAGGTGGTGAAGTTCACCGCGACAAAGCGGCTGGAGTTGCTCTTCGCAAGCGAGCCTGCGGTCTTTTCCGACCTGGGTAATCGCCACTCCAGCGACCCCGGCGGAATTTCTCTGGGCGCGCAAGCCGTGCTGCTGCCGGGAACCGAACACAGGCCGACAGTTTCCGTCAGCTATTTCCGTGCCGTCTATGACGGCACGGCCCCGGACCTCGACATCGGATCCAGCCGCAACTCGGCGCTGCTCCTGCTCAGCACAGACCTGCGCAAATGGCATGTCGACACCAATTACATCTTCAATGAACAGCTCGATAATAGCGTCCGCCGCGCGCAGTTCGGGCAGACGCTCTCAGTTGCTCATCCGATTAGCGGAAAGCTGTCATGGACGGGTGAGTTGTGGCATTTTACGCAGCCATTCCTGCACGGCCACGCCGCCGGATTTCTGACCGGGCCGGCGTATTCAGTCACTCCAAAACTGGTGCTGGATATTGGTTTCAATCGCGGGCTGACTTCAACCAGCACGCGCTGGGAATTCTTCACCGGATTCACGTATCTGCTGCCGAAGAAGCTCTGGAAATGAGCATGCCAGGCCGGACAAAAGCTGAGGAGTTCGCCCGCTTCTGATCGCTTTCAATGCTCCTCAGGGGCGGCTTATTTCTTGCCAGCCACGTGCAAACGGGCAGTGGCGCGCTGCAATGCCGTTTCCGTCTCTTCCATGTCAGCGCCGGGCGTGGCAGTGAGCAGAGCTTCTTCCGCGCGTATTTTTGCGGCCTGGGCGCGCTCCACGTCAATTTCCTCGGCGCGTTCGGCAACCCGGGCCAGAACCGTGACCTGCTCGGGGAGAACTTCAGCAAGCCCCCAGCCTACGGCCAGACGTTTGACCTGGTCTCCGATTCTGTAGTTGATTTCACCAGGCGCGAGTTCCGTAAGCAGCGGCGCATGCGCAGGCAGCACACCGATACACCCCGTGCTGCCGGGAATCTCAATGTACTCGGCCGCTTCGCTCACGACCACCCGTTCCGGAGTGACGACTTCGAGTTTGATGGTATCCGCCATTTTCGTTACGCGGCAGCCGCGCCGGTCTTCATCTTCTCGGCTTCTTCGAGCACTTCCTCGATGGAGCCTTTCATATAGAAGGCCTGCTCGGGAACTTCGTCATGCTTGCCGCCGATGATCTCCTTGAAGCTGCGCACCGTGTCGGCGACTTTCACATATCGTCCTTCGCGGCCGGTAAACTGTGCGGCCACGTGGAACGGCTGGGAAAGGAACTTCTGCACCTTGCGGGCGCGCGCCACGGTCAGCTTGTCATCCTCGCTCAGTTCCTCGATACCGAGAATGGCGATGATGTCCTGCAGATCCTTGTAGCGTTGCAGAATCCGTTTTACTCCCTGAGCTACTTCATAGTGCTCCTGCCCCACAATGTGCGGATCGAGAATGCGCGAGGTGGAAGCCAGCGGGTCCACGGCCGGATAGATGCCGATTTCGGTCAGCGGGCGCGAAAGCACGGTGGTCGCATCCAGGTGAGCAAAGGTGGTTGCCGGAGCGGGATCGGTCAGATCGTCCGCGGGGACGTAAATCGCCTGCACGGAAGTGACTGAGCCTTTCTTCGTCGAGGTGATGCGTTCCTGCAACTCGCCCATCTCCGTGGCCAGGTTGGGCTGGTAGCCCACAGCAGAAGGCATGCGGCCCAGCAGCGCGGAAACTTCCGAGCCCGCCTGGGTGAAGCGGAAGATGTTGTCGATGAACAGCAGCGTGTCTGCGCCTTCGTGGTCGCGGAAGTATTCCGCCACCGTCAATCCCGTCAGCGCCACGCGGAGACGCGCTCCGGGCGGTTCCGTCATCTGTCCGTAAATCAGCGCGGCTTTGGATTCAGCAGGAACGCCGGGCTTGATCACGCCGGATTCAGTCATTTCCAGCCACAGATCGTTGCCTTCACGGGTGCGCTCGCCCACGCCGGCGAACACCGAATAGCCGCCGTGCTGCTTGGCCACGTTGTTGATCAGCTCCATGATTACGACGGTCTTGCCGACTCCGGCGCCGCCAAACAGCCCGATTTTCCCGCCCTTCAGGAACGGCTGGATCAGGTCGACCACTTTTACGCCGGTCTCGAACATTTCCGCCGTCGTCGATTGCTCTTCAAACGATGGAGCAGGACGATGAATGGGCAGCTTCTCAGTCG
>JBLMYN010000392.1:0-31934 GCA_050258305.1 Actinomycetota bacterium | reverse complement strand
GGCTTCTCCGATGTGACTCCAATCACATTCGACTGTGACAGTACGCACAGCCTTTGTCACGTGTACTGCGCCAAAGTTTTACAACGTTAATACATGCGCAGGGTGAAACGCGAGCAGTGCCGCACCCGGTCGCGGAAAGGACCCGCTCGTCTGTGATCTGGCTTGCCTTTATACATAAGAACTACCGCCAGGTGATGATGCGCCGGAGCTTACCCGGTACACGCCTATGAATTTCAAAGATGCAGGACATCTCTTCCGCATGGCTTCGCTGTTCGTTGTGGGCATCGTGCTGTTTTTGATTGCCCGGAGCGCGCTGGTGCCGAAAAGCTTCGGTCAATATGGCCACTATCGCGGCAACGCGCTGGTGGAGATCAAATCGAAAGCTGTCAACTACGCGGGTCACCAGACCTGCGAAACCTGCCATACCGATGTGCTCGAAGTCAAAGAGAAAGGCGTGCACGCGCACGTGGCCTGTGAGAGCTGCCACGGGCCGCTGGCCAGACATGCCGATGATCCCGGCTCCGTGCAGCCGGAAAAGCTGGATACCAAAGTGCTTTGCGTCCGATGCCACGAAGCCAATCCCGCCAAGCCAAAGAACTTCCCGCAGGTGGTCTCCGCCGACCATTCCGCCGGACTTGCCTGCAATGAATGCCACAACCCGCACAGTCCCGTGATCCAGGCGGAAGCGAAAACCACGGGAGGTAAAAAGAAATGAGCCTCAGCCGCCGTAAATTCCTTGTCCTGCTGCCTGCCGCCGCGCTGGCGTGGGAAAGCCTGCTGGCGGGAACGCCGGAGACCGCCCCCAACTACAAAATCAGCGAGCACTGGTGGGCCATGCTGGTGGACATTGAGAAGTGCATCGGCTGCGGCAGTTGCGTGCGCGCCTGCCAGAAGGAAAACGATGTGCCGGACGGTTACTACCGTACGTGGATCGAGCGCTATCGCGTGCTGGAAGTGGATGGTGTGGAAACCATTCAGGTGGATTCACCCGACGGCGGGAAGAACGGCTTCACACCTGTGACTGAGCCCGGCGCAAAACAGTTCTTTGTTCCCAAGATGTGCAATCACTGCGCCGACTCGCCCTGCACGCAAGTCTGTCCTGTGGGTGCGACGTTCATATCACCCGATGGTGTTGTCCTCATCGACCAGACATACTGCCTGGGTTGCCGCTATTGCGTGCAGGCGTGCCCCTACGGCTGCCGCTTTATCGATCCCAGGACAAATACCGCGCAGAAGTGCACACTGTGCTATCACCGGATCAGCAAGGGGCTTACCACGGCCTGCTGCGAGGTCTGCCCCACGGGCGCCCGCCAGCTTGCGGATTTGAAGAACCCGAACGATCCCATTCATGAATTCCTGCGTACGCACAGCGTGCAGGTGTTGAAACCATATCTCGCCACCGGCGCCAAGCTCTATTACAACGGCCTGGATGGCTCAGTGCGATAAGGAGACTCTCTCGTGCACCCTGTTGATGGTTTTATGTATCCGAACGAAATCGAGCTCCAGTGGAGTGTGCTGATCGTGCTGTATCCGTACATCACCGGACTGGTGGCCGGCGCATTCATCCTGGCTTCGCTGGAGCGCGTTTTTCACGTAGAAGCGGTCAAGCCGACCTACCGGCTCGCGCTGCTCACGGCACTCGCTTTCCTGCTGGTTGCGCCCATGCCGCTGCAACTGCACCTGGGCCACCCGGAACGCTCGTTTGAGATGTACCTGACCCCGCACCGAACATCGGCGATGGCGATGTTCGGCTTTGTTTATCTCTGGTACCTGATGGCCGTGCTGGTATTGGAAATCTGGCTGGACTTCCGCCGTGATATCGTTCTTCTCTCAAAATCGACGACCGGGTGGCGAAGGCTGCTGTATAAAGCCTTGACGCTCGGATCGGACAACATCAGCCCCAGCGCGCTGGCGCTCGACGACCGGGTGGGCTGGATCATTACCGTCATCGGCATTCCTTCCGCGTTCCTGCTGCACGGTTATGTCGGTTTCATCTTTGGCTCCGTCAAGGCCAATCCGTGGTGGTCATCACCTCTGATGCCTGTGGTGTTTCTGTTTTCCGCCATGGTGTCAGGCATTGCTGTTGTCATGGTGATTTACATGGCCACCAGCCGCATGCGCCGGAGTCCTATTGATATGCGCTGCGTGGATACCATCGCCAGGTACCTCTTTTATACATTCATCATCGACTTCAGCCTTGAGATGCTCGATCTGATCCATCGCATTTACGAATCCGATGAGTCCTTCCGCAGCCTCGACTTCATGGTTCATACCAAGCTGTATTTTTCCCAGATCGTCCTTCAGATATTCATAGGCACTCTTACTCCGATTCTGCTGCTCGCGTTGACCCAGGTGGTGAAGTTGTCTGATGTCGTGCGCAAACGCATTTATGCGGTGGCCGGTTCACTCACTCTGATCGGCATCCTGGCCATGCGCTGGAACGTAGTCATTGGCGGCCAGCTCTTTTCCAAGAGCTTTCTCGGCTACACAACGTACAAGATGGGCTTCGTGACCAGGGAAGGGCTCCTGCCGGCTATTTTGCTCACGATTCTTCCTCTTTTCATACTGTGGGTGCTGGTGAAAATTCTGCCCCCATGGCCAGAGGCGGAGAAGAAGCCGGTGCCGGTGGCAGCAAGCCCTTCAGCAATCGGAGTGGGGCGGTAAGGCGTTAAGACAGAAGAAGCGGGGATGAGAGAATGGTGCATTCTCTCGATGAACTCGTATCAGTTCTCGACCGGCTCATGACCCGGATCGATGAGCTCGAATCCCGCCTTGCCGTGCTCGAAAGTCAGGCACAGGTTCGGCTGCAACCCTTGCCGCAGGAGACTCGTGGCTCAGCAATTGCAGCAGCCCCTTCGCACGTTTCCTCCGCTCTCCTCCAGACTGCTGCTGCCGCGCCCGCCCTCGCGCCGCATCCCATCGAACAGATTTTCTCCCGTCCGGGAGCGAGTACGGCTCCGGTTGTCGGCAGGGTCTTTCTTGGTCTTGCCGGCGCTTACGTTCTGCGTGCGCTGGTCGAGTGGGGAACTGTTCCCATCCTTGCGATTGCTCCGGTGGCATTGGCGTACGCGGGTCTGTGGCTGATCTGGGGAGCCCGCGCGGGTGCGCGCGCGCCCTTCGCGGGAGCCGCTTATTCGGCCGTCTCCGCCCTGATTTTTGCACCCATGTTGTGGGAATTGACCGTCCGCTTCAAGGTTCTGCCGGACGCTGTCACGGCGTTGCTCCTCGTCCTGTTTGCAACCGTGGGCTGCGCGCTGGCCTGGAAGAGCAGCCTCACAAGCCTCGCCTGGACTGCCATGCTGTCCGTTGCGGCGACGGCGTTCGGGTTGCTCATTGCCACACGAGATCCGGCGCCGTTTGTGCTGGCCCTCATTGCCGCGGCCCTGCTGACCGAAGCGTTTTCCTGCCTTGGCCATGGTTTCAAGACCCGCTCCGTTGCTGCCGTCAGTCTTGACAGCGCGGTCGCAGCTTTGGTCGTCGTGTACACCGCCGAGCAGGGCATCCCTCCCGAATACCAACCGGTCAGCCTTGCTTTACTGCTGGCCATCATTTCCGCCCCGCTGCTGATTTATGCGGGCAGTACGGTGATTCATAGCGCGATTCTGCGCCGCGGTATCACCGTGTTCGATATCGGCCAGACAAGCCTGGCGTTTGTGCTTGCATGGCTTGCTGTCCTGCGCGTTCATAACGCTGCCGCAACCGTTGCCCTGGGAGCGTTCTGCCTGGCCGCTGCCGCCGGCTGCTACTTCACAGCGTTCGCCCGGTTTGACCGCAGGTCAGAGCGTGAATACCACGTGTTTGCATCCTGGGCAGCAGCGCTGCTGGTTCTCGGTTGCTGGCTTTTACTTCCTTCGAATGCGCTCTCTGCTGTTCTTGCGGTCACTGCTTTCACTGCGACTTACGCAGGCGTGCGCTACCGGCGTCTGCTGCCGCAATATCATGGCGCGCTCTATCTGGCTGGGTCTGGTCTTGCTTCCGGATTGCTGTTCTACATCGGCAACGTTCTGTTCGCCCGGTTTCCGGGCGGGCCGTCATGGAGCATCGCGTTCTCAGCCCTGATGACTTTGGGCTGCTACGCGGCAGTGTGGAAGACGCAGGATGAAGACTGGCAACACCGTCTGGTGCGTTTGCTGTTCAGCACTCAACTGGTTCTTGCGCTGGCCGCTCTCTCAGTGCTCGCGTTTCTGGCATTCATTTGGGGAGGGCCGCCTCCCAATGCAGCGCGACTGGCTGTGGTACGCACCCTGGTCATCTGTGGCCTTGCGCTGGCGCTGGCGCTTGCCGGGGCGCGCCATAAAAAGCCCGAACTTGTCTGGACTGCTTACGCGGCCATGGCCATCTGCACCCTGAAACTGCTATGGGAAGACCTGCGCACTGGAAGCACGGGCGCCATGGCGGTGTCTCTGTTCCTCTACGGCATTGTGTGGCTGGTGCTTCCCAGAATTGTCCGCTCCACGGCGCAGACGAACGGCTGAAGCAACTTTGCTGAGTTTCTGCCAATCCATGCTCACGTGGGCGCACCTTAGCCGGTAAGACCCGATCGCTGATGACTGTTTTATAATCATTAGTTGCTCTTAACCTGCCGGAGTAGACCTGTGGAAGGGACTCATGCCAACTGATGTAGTCATGCCCCAGATGGGGGAATCGATTTTTGAAGGCACGATCACCAAGTGGCTGAAGAAGCCGGGCGAAAAGGTGCAGCGTGACGAGCCGCTGTTTGAAATCTCCACCGATAAAGTTGATGCTGAAATTCCCGCGCCCGCCAGCGGCGTGCTGAAGGAAATCAAGATCAACGAGGGCGCCACAGTGCAGGTAAATACCGTGGTGGGTGTCATTGATGCCGATGGCGCGGGCACGGCTGCGACTCCGCAACCCGCTCAGGCCGCGCCTGCGCAACCTCAGCCGGCCCCGCAGGCACAAACCGCGCCTGCTGCTCCCCGGCAAACTCCTGCAGCTCAGCCGACGGCGGCCCAGGGCGCGGGCGCGTCAGGCAACGGCGGACCGGCCACGGACGTGGTCATGCCCCAGATGGGGGAATCGATTTTTGAAGGCACGATCACCAAGTGGCTGAAGAAGCCGGGCGAAAAGGTGCAGCGTGACGAGCCCCTGTTTGAAATCTCCACGGACAAGGTTGACGCCGAAATCCCTGCCCCCACCAGCGGCGTGCTGCGCGAGATTCGCGTGCAAGAAGGCTCCACGGTGCAGGTGAACACGGTGGTTGCGGTGATCGGTGGCTCAGGCGCAGCGGCTCCGGCGCAACCAGCCGCTCCTCAACCTGCTCCTCGTCAGGCCGAACCGCAACCCGTTGCCGTGCAGCAGCCCAGCACGCCTGCTGCTCCTCAGCATGAGGTCATTGGGTTCCCCGCTCGCGCAGCCGAGAACGTTCGTTCATCACCGCTGGTTCGCCGCATTGCCCGCGAGAACAGCGTGGATCTTGGCCAGGTGCCGGGCACCGGCCTGGGTGGGCGCATCAGCAAGACCGATATCCTCAATTTCATTCAGCAGCATGGCCCTGGCGCTGCTGCAGTTGCTCTAGCAGAAGCGCGCCCCGCAGCCGTGCCCCAGCCGATTTCCTTGCCGTCCCAGCCCCAGCGTGCCGTCGCGCAACCGGCGCCCACGTACCCGGAACTGGCCGGTGAACTGGTGCCCATGTCGCCCATGCGCAAGAAGATTGCCGAGCGCATGGTGGAATCCAAGCGCACCAGCGCCCACGTGCACAGCATCTTCAAGGTGGATATGACCCGCGTAGTGAAGCTGCGCGAAAAAATCCGCAAGCAGTGGGAAGCGCGCCACGGCGTAAAGCTGACCTATATGCCCTTCATCGCCAGCGCGCTGATGCACGGAATCCGCGTGAAACCGATTGTCAATGCTTCTGTAATCGGCGACAGCATTCAGTACCACAAGAACGTAAATATCGGCATTGCCGTGGCGCTTGAGTGGGGACTGATTGTGCCGGTGGTCAAGGGCGCCGAGAACCTGAGCTTTGTCGGCCTGCAGCGCGCCATCAGCGACCTGGGCGAGCGCGCCCGCAACAAGAAGCTGCTGCCGGAAGAAGTCCAGGGCGGCACCATCACCATTACGAACCCGGGCATTTACGGCCCGCAGTTCGGCACGCCCATCATCCTGCAGCCGCAGGTGGCCATCCTGGGGATGGGTGGCATCTTCAAGGAACCGGTGGTGGTTACCGACGAGGATGGGAACGATTCCATCGCGGTGCGGCACATCATCCGCCTGGTGCTGGGCTACGATCATCGCGTTGTGGACGGCGCTGACGCCGACCAGTTCCTGGTAGCGGTCAGGGAATATCTCGAGAATTTCAACGAGGATATTGGATGAGAAGAAATTGGCGGAATCGCTGCAAGTGCCAAAGATTGCTCAGTTGAATGGGCTGCCCTGCAATGGAAAAACGAGACCTGAGAAGAGTTTCTAAATCCTGGCATTTTTGGCATTGTTGTTGGCAATCCCGGCAATAGGCTTCAATCATGGCAGTTCTGGCAGTTCCTTAACAATTCTTATTACTTTTGGCATAGGACTCCAGATAACCAAGGGAATCCCGATTCGAATCCACCAAGGAACAGCTACTCGGCCTATACTTGAGGAAATCTTCCCGCGCAGGATGGAGCGTCTTTTGATGACCAGGATCGTTTCAGCGTTTCTCATCTCTTTTGTTCTGATTGGTTTGGTGGCTTGCGGCGGCAGCAGCAGCACCCCGACACCTACCCCCACTCCGGTGTTGATCACCGTGAGCCCGAGTTCAGCCAGCGTGCCGCTGGGCGGCTCACAGACCTTCACTTCAGGCGCTGCAGGAGTGACCTGGAGCGTGACAGGCCCGGGCAGCATTAACACGAATGGTGTCTACCTTGCTCCGACTACATTTCCCGGCATCGGAGCAAACACCGCAACTATCACAGCGACAGCACCCAACGGAACTGCCAAGGCGAGCGCGGTTGTTGTCTATCCCAACGATCACCAGAGCTTTCAGTCAGGCGCTATAGATCTCGGCACCTCGGGCGGCAATGTGAATGACACAAGTTCAACAGGTTGCTGTATTGGAACACTGGGGAGCCTTGTCAACCGGGGCGGCAGTCTGTTCATTTTGAGCAACGATCACGTGCTTGGGCGCTCGGCGCAGGCTACGGCAGGAGAAGCTATCAATCAGCCCGGCCCTCTTGCCTGCTTTGGGTCAAACAAGCTGGTCGCTAACTTCACGCAGGCTGGGGCGTTGAAGCCGACAGCCGGCACTGATCCCGCGAATTGCTCGGGAAGTACAGCGCCACTCTGCGGCAAGTCTCCCAGCAACACCGATTCGGCGATCGCAGCCGTGGTTCTCGGCCAGGTAGATACCGCAGGAACCATTCTTGATCTTGGCGCCGCCGGATCCACCAGCATTGCGGCAGCGCCGCCATCCGCCACACCATTTGTGGGTACTCCGGCACTCGGGCAAAGTGTGGCCAAGAGCGGCAGAACCAGCGCGCTGACGTGTTCTACGGTTCAAGGTGTCGGCGGCAGCTTCAGGGTTGCGTATGATTCCTCATGCGGTGGCCCCGTTGCCTTCGATGCTACGTTCACCAATCAAATCATCGTAAATGGCGCGAACTTTATTGAGGCTGGTGATTCCGGCTCTCTTCTGATCACAGCGGACACCGCTCGTGCTCTTGGGCTCCTTTTCGCTTCCGGAACTTCCGGCGCGATTGCGAATCCCATGACAGACGTTTTCACTGCTCTGACCAGTACAAGCGGTACGCCTGTTCTTGTGGGCGGAGCTGACCATGCTGTGAGCTGCGCGCCAACCCAAAGCATCCAGAGCACGCAGGTCGGGATTGGCGCTGCTTCTACGATTACGCCGCAACAGCAGAAGGCGGCCATTTCAGCCCGTGATCGCCATGCCCGCGTGCTGTTGGCAGATCCGGCCATCAAGGCGGTCAACGCCGGCGCCAGCGCTGACAGTCCCGGCGAGGGAGCGGTTGTGATTGAAGTAAACGGCACACCCAAGGCGACCATCCCGGCCACGCTGGACGGAGTACGTACAAGGGTGATTTACGCCCAGGCGCCTCCGCCGCTCACAAAAGCCCAGATTGAGAGCGCATTAGCCATCAAACAGGCACACAGTGATGCAGTGATGTCAGCGCCGGGCATTCAGGGCATTGCGGTGGGACGAAGCGACGATAATCCGGCAGAGCCGGCGATTCTCATCTATACGATCACCGGCGTTCGCCACCCGCCCATCGCTCAGGTCATCGATGGCGTACGCACGAAAATCATGGATGGCACCCAATTTGTAGCCAGGTAATTCCTGGTTCGGAAATTGAAACGAGCCCCGGAGAAATCCGGGGCTCGTCTATATCAGGCGCAATTCGCGTGCGGCAGTTTGGGCTATTTGCGGCATTGCGGACAACTGCACAACGCTGATTTGTTGCTGGTCCAGCATTTCCAGTGCGAACGCAACCGCATCATCTTCGCCGGGAAGATCATCTCCTGTCACGGCAGTGAGTTCGACCCGTTTCTTTTCAGCTTTTTGAATGCCTTCTGACAGTCGCGGGAAGCTGAATGCCAGCACCTTGGCAGAGTTCGGATCGGTTTCAATCGCCAGCGCTTGAAACAACTTCACGGTCCCGTTCGGGCTGTAGCCACAGTCGATTTTCAGCGGGTCGCCCCTGCGCGTGTATTTTTCCGCCGCGATGTCTTTATTCATGAGCTTCCAGACGCCCACGGACTCAAACTCCTGCTGCATGCGATCACGAATCATCTGCCGTGACGAAGGCTGCCGCTGGCCCCGCGGACGCTGCCGTTCTAGGTACATCTGTGCCAGGGCATCGGCCTCGACCACCGGCGATTCAGCCAGGCAGGCCTTGAACTCTGAAGGTTGCAGCGCATTCGAGAACGAGTCCTGAATGCGGCGCAGAATCGATTCGCGATCGCCGTTCACCCCGCGCAGCTGGTCGCGAAGCTCGGCTTCCATGGCCTTGAGAACGTCGATGTCCGCCTCCGAGTCCATACACCGCACGCGCGACCAGTCGTGTGTGAAGCGAAGTTCCGGCTCCCCGTCCTGAGGCAGCAACACCAGACCGATGTTGACGAACTCGTTCTTCACCGCGTCCGGCACGTAGCGCAACAGAAAGAAGTTACATTTTTCCCTTGTGGCCATTACTGCACCGCCATTCTTTGTTCCGCCTCAGCCCACGCCGGAAACGGCTGTCGCGAAGAGTTCCGAAACGCGGTGATCAGCTCGCGCACTTTACTCCGCCGCGCAATGATCTCTTCTGTCAGCTTTTCCAGCGCATGCCAGTCATGCCCTACCCATTCCGGAGGAATTCCGCCCGCAATCTCGCGGACAATTCCCGGGTCAAGTTTCTCGATGCGCGAAAGCCAGGGCTGAAAAGCATCCCAGCCACGAACATCTTTGTACACGCAGTTACGGGCGTACACGCCGCGCAAAGGCGAGTCGGGGAAGTCCCATTCGCCCGCATTGAAGCAATAGCCCTGGTCGATAAAGCTCACGCTGTATTTTCGTTCACGGGCTTTCTTCCAGAACACCGCCTGGCGTCCGTTGGCGTTGCCCAGCCACTTGTCGAGCGCCAGCATGCCCGCGAAGGCCTCGCGATTCTTTACCTTGTCGAGCATCGATTCCGGCAGATAGTCGAAGACCTGGGCCTCCGCGGGATCGCAGACATAGCGAGCGCCGAACTGCAGCCCCGCTTTGCAGGGCACGGGATGCAGCGAAACTTCCATGCGCAACTCGGAGGTATTCTCAATCAGCCATTCGTCGGCGACAATCACTTCCGTGACGGGTACGGGCAAGCCCACGCGCTCGGCCAGGCGGGTGGCAAGCAACTCATTGGCCAGCACACGCAGATGCTGCGGGTTGTTCTGGAACTTGACCACGTAAAAGTGGCCGTCCGAGGCGCGCATCAGATGCGCCTGCGCTCCTCCGCGCATGCGGCGGACATGCTGGACCGCTTCTATCGCCATGAAGGGATGATTTTACCTGCTTTTCGCGTCCGGCTCCGCCGGGCGGGCCGCGTCGTAACCCTTGATGAAGTCTTCCACGCTCTGCACGTAAACGTCGGCCCAGTCCACCACGAACCTGCGCTTCTGGATCAGATCTTTGGCGTCTTGCAGTGGCCAGCCCATCGCCCGCATTACGGCAAGCGTCATCATGGGCGCGCGATGCACCCCGGCGGCGCAGTGAATGTAGACCTTCGCTTCAGGTTCATCCATTGCATCCAGCGCGAACTCCACTGCACCGTGAAACAGCCTGGGAGGCTTGGGTTGAAAGTCGTCATCAGTCGGATTGTGAAATACCGTGACCGGGTAGCCTTCGGCCAGCGGCCGATCGTCAAACTCAATCTGCATGTTGATGATGTGAGTCACGCCCAGGCGTACGAGTTCAGCCATGTTTTCCTCGTACCAGATTCCTCCGCCGACCGCGATGCGGTCCGTCACCCAGGTCATGTCCATAGACGCTATGTTTGATGCATCAGAATATCATTCTGTGTGCGGTTGGCATGCCAAAGGCGGCCGCAATCGCCGGTATTGCCAATATTGCCAAAGATTGCTCTTTGCGACCACGGGTTTCAATGTTCAATCTTTGGCAATTTTGGCGTTTATGGCAATCGTTTCGCAGCTCGACGGGTCTGGCGTGTCCGATAGAATATTGAAGCATCATTATGAATGGGAGGAACAACTGGCTTATGGACCAGCTTGCAGGACTGATGGGTTCGCGGCGCAACGAAGATATTGCGCTCGATATGATGAAGTTTATTGCCGCCACCACCGGCTATGGCAAGACCGGCTCTCCGGGCGCGGGTTTTCAGGGGGGTACCGACAACAAGGCGGAAGACTACGCTGATCACCTGCTGGACCTGTATACTCGCTGCCTGAAAACTGTCAACGGCAAATAAATAGGTTTGCGCCGGGGCTTGCTCGGGGGTGCTATGCTTACCATGGGCGGACGGAGCTGCCCTCGCCAAGGCTCTGGTTTCCATCGGTGAACTTGCCTAACTACATCACGCTGTCGCGGATCGCCGCCATTCCGCTGATCATCTGGGTGCTCACGACGTCCTACTTTGGCACTGAGCACAGCACCGAGCGCGTGCTGCTGGCTTCCGGTATTTTTATTCTGGCGTCCATCACGGATGGTCTGGATGGATACCTTGCGAGAAGGCGCGGACAGATCACCACCATGGGCGTGCTGCTGGATCCACTGGCGGACAAGCTCATGATTGCCGCAGCTTTTATCACGCTGGTGCAGCTCATCCCCTCCATTGTGAACGTATGGGTGGCGGTCATCATCATTGGGCGCGAATTCCTGATCTCGGGCTTGCGTTCCATCGCCGCATCAGAAGGGTTCACCATTGAAGCCAGCGAACTGGGCAAGCTGAAGATGGTGGTGCAGATCGTTGCCGTAGTGGCGGCCATCCTGGCCATTCGCTGGGACGAGTGGGTATTTCCGTTCGGCTCCTCCAGTTTCATCTTTTCCGTCGACCTGGTGGCGCGTTTGGCCATCTGGTTCATGGTGGCGGTTTCCGTGATCTCCGCGGTGGACTACTTCGTGGGCTTCTGGAAGAAGATTGACAAGCGGGCCGAGCGCCGCCGCCGCCGCCCGTTCATTCTCAGCCGCCGCAAAAAGAAGGCCCTGGAGCGGGCTGAAGCGGACAACCCGGCAAAAGCCCATTAGCCGTAAAGATCAGGGGACGCAATTGGCTATGCAGCGGACGGTTGAGATCTCAATATGAGCTTTTTTCTTCTTCCTGATCTCCACCTCCGGCAGTAACACCACCTGTTGCGGCCCATCGCTCATCTGCAGTGTGCAATCGAAGCTGGTCTTTTGAACGCCGTACTCCTTGCAGGCTGTCTTGGAAAGGATTTCCCGGGCATTATCCCTGTGGGCGTAGAGGTCATCTACGGTTGCGCTGGGAACAACGGCCACCGTCATGGGGTAGGGCGTTTTCACGTAGATCCGGATTTTGACGTTGTTCTTTTCCGGCGTGAATGGCCCGTATGACTTCATCTCCGGCGTGATCTGAAATTTTTCCCGGCGCAGATCCACCCAGCCGAACTGCGGCGGATCGGGCAGGTTGCAGTATGCCGTGCAGCCCCAGTGATAGGGGGTCACATGGACGTCGTTGCCGAAATATTCATTAAAGGCCATGTGCGCCAGAGGCACCCCGATGCCGCTTACCACTGGGTGATCATCGTCCCCGTCTCCGTCCCTGTCACCACTCCGCTCCCTGTGCCCGCGATGCTCCCAGTAGCGCATGTCCCGGACCACCACCACACGCGAGGTGTAGCTGGCGTAAAAATCGCAGGAGAAGTTCAAGCGAGTGACGCCCTGCGTCAGGCAAGCGTAGTTCAAGTTGTGCAGCAGTTCGCGGTCCTGCACAGCCTTATTCCAGTCGTCCAGGGGGACAACGCCGATCATTACCGGGTCCCGTGCGTCGATGTCGAGCCGGATGTGCATAGCTTCCCATCCGTGCGGGTTAAACACGGCAATGCCGTTGTACGCGCCCGGCATCATGCGAAACGTATTGGAGTTGTCTGGAACCCAGCCGTACTGCTTTTGCTGGGCATAAGCCGATGCCAGGCAGGCAAAAATCGCGAACAATGCGGTGAAATAGCTTTTACGCATGACCTCCGGATTATGTCGCTGCTGCGGGACGGGGCCAAGTTACTGGAGGAACGTAACCAAAGGGCTGCGTCAGACGTGGCCGATGGCTTTAAGCGTGATCAGTCGCCGCTGGGTTCGGCCACCGGCCGCGAACGCCTGTATGCACTAAGCCAGCCGGATACGCGCAAGCGAAGCCGGTCGAGGTAGAGATAAACCACGGGGGTGGTGAAGAGCGTTAGCGCCTGGCTTACAATCAATCCGCCCACAATCGCGATGCCGAGAGGACGCCGCAGTTCGGCTCCCATGCCGGTACCGACCGCCAGCGGCAGGCCACCCAAGAGGGCCGCCATGGTGGTCATCATGATCGGCCGGAAGCGTTTTTGACAGGCTTCGTAGATAGCCTCCTCCGGCGATTTGTTGTCGAGCCGCTCGGTCTGCAGCGCGAAATCAATCATCATGATGGCGTTTTTCTTCACAATGCCAATCAATAGAAGAATTCCGATCATGGCGATCAAGTTCAAATCGTTACCGGTGAGCATGATGGCCAGAATGGCGCCCACGCCGGCCGAGGGCAGCGTGGACAAAATGGTGATCGGATGAATTGCGCTCTCGTACAGCATCCCCAGCACGATGTAAACCGTAACCAGGGCGGCCAGGAGGAGCCAGAGTTCGTTCTGGAGTGATGACTTGAAAGCAGCAGCCGTGCCCTGAAAACCTCCATGGATGGACGCGGGCACACCCAGGTCGCGCAATGCCCGGTCAATCACGCCGGTGGCATTGCCCAGGGGCATTCCCAGAGCCAGGTTGAAGGAAATAGTGACTGAAGGGAACTGCCCCTGATGGTTAACCTGCAGGGCCGTGTTGGACGGCTCGTACCTGGTAAACGCGGAGAGTGGGACTTCTACTCCGCGCGAAGATTTCACATACGTCTGGCGCAAGGCGTCGACGCCCGAGAGCAGCCGGGGGTCGACCTCCATCACAACGTGGTACTGGTTCAGCTGGCGGTACATCGTTGAGACCTGCGCCTGGCCGAACGACTCATACAAAGCGGCATCCACCTGCGCCGGTGAAATGCCTAAGCGCGACGCAGTGTCACGGTCTACGACAACCTGGGCGGAAAGGCCCTTGTCCTGCTGGTCGTCATTGACGTCGCGCAATTCGGGCAGGCTGCGCAACTTGGCCAGAATGCGCGGCGCCCAGTAATTCAGCTCTTTCAAGTCAACCGACTGAATGGTGTATTGAAACTCAGCGTTGCTGAAGCGCCCGCCAATGTGCAAGTCCTGTACCGGGGTGAGGTATAGCGTTGCCCCGGGTATTTGCGCCAGTTTGGGGCGGAGGCGGGCGATAACCTGCATCACGCTTACAGGGTGGTGTCCAACCCTGTCGCGTTCACTCAGGGGTTTCAGCGTTACGAACATTCGCCCGGTGTTGGAAACCCCGCTGCCGCCGGCGAACGCCACGGCAGTGTCCACCGCGGGATCTTTCCTGACAATGCTCTGGAACCGCTCCAGCTTTTGGCGCAGTGCGGGGAAGGAAATGTCCTGCGCGCCCTGAATGGCGCCACCCATGCGTCCAGTATCCTGCTGGGGGAAGAAGCCCTTGGGCGCCACGAAATACAGATAGATACTGAGGCAGGCAGTCAAAACGGTAACAGCCAGTGTGAATGCCTGATGGCGCAGGACCCAGCCCAGACTGCCGCGATAAGTCTTGAGCATCAGGTCAAAGCCGCGCTCGCTGACGTGATATAGCCGGCCATGCTTCTCGCGCTCCGAGTGGCGCAAAAACTTGGCACAAAGCATGGGGGTGACCGTGAGCGAGACCAGCAGCGACATGCCGATGGCAGTGCTCAACACAACCGCAAATTCCCGGAAGAGCCGGCCCAGAATGCCCTGCATGAAAAGAATGGGAATAAAGACTGCAACCAGCGAGCTGCTCATGGAGAGCACGGTAAAGCCGATTTCGCGGGCTCCGCGAAAGGCCGCTGGAACGGGGGCCATTCCCTGTTCCATGTAGCGGGTGATGTCTTCAATCACCACGATGGCGTCATCGACAACAAACCCGGTTGAAATCGCCAGCGCCATGAGCGATAGGTTGTCCACGCTGTAGCCGAGCAGGTACATGACGCCGAAGGTGCCAACCAGGGACAGCGGGACAGCCACGCTGGGAATGAATGTGGCGCGCGCATTGCGCAGGAAGGCAAATACCACCAGCACGACCAGAACAATGGAGATCAGAAGCGTTATCTGAATATCTTCAACCGACGCCCGGATGGTCGTGGTGCGGTCCAGGACCACTTCCAGCTTCACCGTCGGCGGGATGGAGGCCTGCAATTCGGGCATCATCGCCTTGACCCGGTCGACGGCTTCAATAATGTTTGCCCCCGGCTGGCGAAAGACAATCATCAGCACGGCCGGCTTGCCGTTGGCCAGGCCGGCGTGGCGTATGTCTTCTACCGAATCTTGCACGTCAGCGACATCACCCAGGCGGACGACACCGCTGGCGCTCCGGGCGACAATGATCTTCTTGTAGTCGTCCGCCTTGAAGAGCTGGTCGTTAGCGGCGATGGTCCAGGCATTCACTCCATTGGATAGCTCGCCCTTGGGGCGGTTGGCATTGGCGGAGGCGAGCGCGGCCCGCACCTGCTCGACCCCCACGCCCAGCTTACTCAACAACGCCGGGTTGACTTCCACGCGTACGGCGGGCTGTGCGCCGCCGCCCACGAATACCTGGCCGATGCCGGGAATCTGAGAAAGCTTCTGCGCCAGCACCGAATCGGCAATGTCGTACATCCGCGGCTTGGTGACGGCGTCGGATGTAAGCGCCAGAATCATGATGGGCGCATCGGCGGGGTTAACCTTGCGCCATCGCGGGCGAGTTGGCAGGTTCGCCGGCAACTGGCCGAGGGCGGCATTGATGGCGGCCTGCACGTCGCGCCCGGCGGCATCAATGTCACGGCTGAGATCGAACTGCAGCGTAATGCTGGTCGAGCCAAGCTGGCTGGTCGAGGTCATCTCGTTGACCCCGGCGATCCTTCCAAATTGGCGCTCGAGCGGTGTGGCTACGGAAGACGCCATGGTCTCCGGACTGGCCCCGGGCAGGTTGGCATTGACATTGATGACGGGATACTCGACTTGCGGGACCGGGGCCACAGGAAGGCGCGTGTACGCCAGAATGCCGGCCATCAACACGCCCATCGCAAGCAACGAAGTTGCCACCGGGCGACGGATGAATGGAGAAGAGATATTCATGCTAGTCGCCCAGCACCGGTTCCTTTTCCGGCGTGATTTCGTTGCCGACTTTGAACCGCGCGAACTTGCGCGCCAGCTTGTCAAACCAGATATAGATGACCGGAGTGGTATAGAGCGTAAACAACTGGCTGAGGAGCAGGCCGCCAATAATCGTTATGCCCAGCGGCTCGCGCAGCTCTGATCCGGTTCCGCGTCCGAAGGCCAGCGGCACAGCGCCGAGCAGCGCCGCCATTGTAGTCATCATGATTGGCCGAAAACGCAACAGGCTGGCCTGGTAGATGGCCTGCTCCGGCGGCTTGCCTTCACTGCGCTCCGCGTCGAGCGCAAAATCGATCATCATGATGGCATTTTTCTTGACGATGCCGATCAGCAGAATGATGCCAATCAGCGCAACCACCGTCAGATCGTTGCGCGTAAGGATCAGGGCCAGAATGGCGCCTACCCCCGCCGAAGGCAGAGTGGAAAGAATCGTCACGGGGTGAATATAGCTTTCATACAGGACGCCAAGAACGATATACACGGTGACCAGAGCGGCCAGAATCAGCCACGGCTCCGATGCAAGCGACTTCTGAAATGCCGCCGCGGTTCCCTGAAAACTGGGATGAATACTGGCCGGGAGATGCAGTTCATCTTCCACGCGCGCAATGGCCCGGGTTGCCGTCCCCAGCGACTCACCCGGAGCGAGGTTGAAGGAAATGGTCACTACCGGAAACTGTCCCTGGTGATTAATCGCCAGGGTTGTCTTGCTGGTTTCAAAATGACTGAACGCGGAAAGCGGCACCTGCGTGCCGGTAATTGACTTGACATAGATGTGGGTCAGGTCGGTGGGGTCCTGCTGGAACTGTGGAGCTACCTCCAGGATCACGTGATACTGGTTGAGCTGGGTAAAGATGGTTGAGACCTGGCGCTGGCCGAAGGCGTCATAGAGCGTGTCATCGATGGCCTGCGGCAGGATTCCAAAGCGCCCGGCCGTGTCCCGGTCAATCACCAGGTCAGCGCGGAGCCCGCCGTTCTGCTCGTCGCTGGCAACGTCCCGCAACTCCGGCAATGTGCGTAGCCGGTCCAGGATTTTCTGGGACCATTCATTCAACTCGGCGGCGTTGGTGTCCTCCAGCGAATACTGGAATTGCGTGCGGCTTACGCGGTCTTCCACCGTCAGATCCTGGACGGGCTGCATGTACAGCACAATGCCTTCGACTTTTGCCAATTGAGGCTGGAGCCGCCGGATCACGTCGGAAGCGCTGACATCGCGGTCGTCGCGAGGTTTCAGGTTAATCTGGATGCGTCCTGCATTTTGCGTTGTGTTGGTTCCGTCGATGCCGATGAACGAAGACAGGCTTTCAACAGCGGGATCCTGCAGAATCACCCTGGCAAGCTTTTGTTGCTCCTCCGCCATGGCGGCAAAAGATACGTTGGGCGCAGCCTCGGAGATGCCCAGGATGACTCCGGTATCCTGCACCGGGAAGAACCCCTTGGGGACGATGATGTAGAGGTAGAGCGTCAGCGCGAGGGCCGAAACGGTGGCGAGGAGAGTGGCCGTCTGGTGCTTGAGAACCCACCTCAGCGTCCGGCCGTAAAATTCGATCACTCGTTCGTAGAAGCGTTCTGAAGCGTAATAGAAGCGGCCGTGCCGGGCCTGGCTGGGGTTCTTGAGCAGGCGGGCCGACATCATCGGCGTCAGCGAGAGGGACACCAGCGCGGAAATAATGATCGTGACGCTCAGGGTTATGGCAAATTCGCGAAACAGCCGGCCCACAATGTCGCCCATGAAAAGCAGCGGTATCAGCACGGCGATGAGAGAGACCGTCAACGAAATAATCGTGAAGCCGATCTGGCCCGAGCCCATGAGGGCGGCCTGCAGCGGCGAATGGCCGTCTTCCAGAAAGCGATCAATGTTTTCGATCATCACGATGGCGTCATCCACCACAAATCCGGTGGAGATGGTCAACGCCATCAGGGAGAGATTGTCCAGGCTGTAGCCGAGCAGGTACATCACCCCGAAGGTGCCGACAATCGAGAGTGGAACAGCCACGCTGGGAATCACGGTGGCTGAGAGATTGCGCAGGAAAAGAAAAATCACCATCACCACCAGGCCGACGGTCAGCATCAATTCAAACTGCACATCCCTGACTGAGGCACGAATGGTCTCGGTGCGATCGGTCAGAATTCGGACCTTGACAGACGATGGCAGTGCGCTCTGCAGTTGCGGCAGAACGCGTTTGATCCGGTCGACCACGCTGATGATGTTGGCGCCCGGCTGGCGCTGAATGTTCACGATGACGGCCGGAAGAACCGCTGACTTGCCGTCTTCGATGGTCCCCATCCAGGCCGCCTGCATGGAGTTTTCCGAGCTGTCGATCACGCTGGCTACATCGCGCACGCGAACGGGCGCGTTGTTGCGGTAGGCGATGATTACGTCCTGATACTCCTTCGCTGAACCAAGCTGGTCATTGCTGTTGATGGTGAAAGACTGCCGCGGGCCTTCCAGGATCCCTTTTGCCTGGTCAACATTCGCCTGGCCCAGGGCTGCGCGCAGGTCTTCCAGGCTCAGCCCGTAAGAAGCGAGCGCAGTGGGATTGGCTTGTATGCGCACCGCCGGGCGCTGCCCGCCGCTGATGGAGACAAGCCCTACGCCGGTAAGCTGCGAGAGCTTCTGCGCCAGCGTGGTGTCGGCCAGGTCTTCCACGCGGGTGAGCGGCAGGCTGTCAGAGGTCAGCGCCATGGTGATGATGGGCGCATCGGCGGGATTGACCTTGCTGTAAATCGGCGGGTTCGGCAGGTCGCGCGGGAGGAATGTGGCAGCGGCATTGATAGACGCCTGTACCTCCTGCTCGGCGATATCGATATTCTGTTCGAGGTTGAACTGCAGCGTGATCACGGAGCTGCCAAAAGAGCTCGTGGAGGTCATCTGGTTCAGCCCGGGAACCTGGCCGAACGTCCGTTCCATCGGCGCGGTGACTGACGATGCCATCACCTCCGGGCTGGCGCCGGGATAGAAGGTTGTGACCTGGATGGTGGGATAGTCGACCTGCGGCAGCGCCGAGACGGGCAGTTGGCGATACGCGACAAAACCGACCAGAAGGACCCCGATCATCAGCAGCGTGGTGGCTACTGGACGGAGGATGAAAATACGAGATGGGCCGCCATTCGGCATCGGTTCAGTTAAGTCAAAAGCGTGGTGGGATCACTCGGCATCGCTACTGACCCTGGTCTGCGTCCTGCCGCTGCCCGCCGTTCGGCCGGGGCATCTCGCCGCCGCGAATCTCAACTTTGCTGCCCGGTTGTAGTTTGTCCTGGCCGTCCGTCACCACGATCTCGCCGGGTTTCAATCCTGAAGCAAGCGCGGTGAGATTTCCCTCATTGAACCCAACAGAGACCTTTTTCATCTCAGCGGTATTGTCCGGCTTCACCGTAAAGACGAACGTGCCCTGAGGCCCGCGCTGGATGGCCGCCGCCGGCACCACCAGGGTGTTTTTGCGCACCTCAAGCAGCAAGTGAACGTTAACGAACTGGTTAGGCCAGAGCGTCCTCTCGGTATTGTCAAAGACGGCTTTCAGTTTGCCTGTCCCGGTGGTGGGATCAATCTGGTTGTCTATGGTCAGCAGCTTTCCTGTGGCCAGCCTGGTCTGGTCATCGCGGCTGTAGGCATCCGCCTCCAGGGTGCCTTTGCGCATGTGCTGGGCCACAGTTGGGAGATTGTCCTCCGGCAAAGTAAAGACGACAGCAATCGGGTGCAACTGCGTGATTACGAGAAGCCCGTTCGGGTCGGAAGCGTGCACCATGTTTCCGATGTCCACCTGGCGCAAGCCAATACGCCCACTCACCGGGGCTGTGATCCGGGTGTAGGTGAGGTTGAGCTTAACGCTATCGATATTGGCCTGATCAGCGCGCACCGCGCCATCAAGCTGGTCCATCAGGGACTTTTGCGTATCAAACTGCTGTTGCGGGATGATGCCCTGCTTGTAAAGGTCCTGAAAACGCTGAAAATTCAGTTTGGCATCGTTCAGAGCAGACTGGTCTTTAAAGAGCGTTGCTTCGGCCTGATGCAGGGCCACCTCGTATGGCCGGGGGTCGATCACGGCCAGCAAATCGCCCTTCTTGACCTCCTGTCCTTCCTTGAAGTGGATCTCCACCAGTTGGCCGTCCAGCCGGCTCTTGACGACCACAGTGTTGAAAGCTTCCACTGATCCCAGTCCCTGCAGGTAAACCGGCACATCGCGGGTTTCCGCCCGGGCTACGGCCACGGAAACCGTCATGAAACCGCGCTGGCCTCTTCCCCCGCGACCCCGAGAAGATGCTTCAGCATTGGGCGAGCTGCTACAGCCCGCCAGCGCAATCGCAAGCAGCACGAGGAGCGATACTCCGGTTTTCGTTCCTGGAAGCCAGTCACGCGGCGACGCTCCGGAGGCCGGCATGACCTGACACTCAGCTTGGGGCATTCAAGTCCTCTCGAGGGGGCACAAGCGGAAAGTTAGTACTCTAACAGAGGAAGCGCGCGCTTTCGTGGTTGCTCCCAATCTGCAAACAGCACACTTTTCCGCCCAATGTGCAGCCAACTCATCAGTTTGACGGAAACTCCGCAGCTTTTGAGATGTGGTTTTGTAAATAATTGTTAATAAAGGCTTTTCGTCGTATGGCTCAAGGTTCCGGCTGCTTAACGGCGACGACTTCTGAGGGCTTCTCGGCATGCCAGTTCTGCAGAGATCGCACATTGATTTCATTTCTCTGCAGGGCCGCGATGCCATCTGCGGCGGCGCGCGCTGCAGCGAGGGTGGTGATTGTGGGGATTCGGTTGGTGACGGCGGCCCTGCGGATTGCCTTTTCGTCAAACCACGGGTCCTGGCCGTGGGGCGTATTTACAATGAGTTGCACACGGTCGCCCTTGATCAGGTCAACCACGTTGGGACGCCCTTCTTTCACCTTGTAAACCCGATCGACGGAGAGCCCGGCTTTTTCCAGACGGTCGGCGGTGCCATGCGTGGCCACGATGCTGAATCCGAGCTCAATGAAGCGCCGCCCCAGTTCTATCGATTTATCCTTGTCGCGGTCAGTCACGCTGATGAAAACCGTGCCGCTGGTGGGAAGGCTCTGCCCCGCAGAGATTTGTGCCTTGGCGAATGCTTCGCCGAAATTCTCCGCCGAGCCCATGACCT
Organism: Actinomycetota bacterium; assembly: GCA_050258305.1. Classification (GTDB taxonomy): domain Bacteria; phylum Acidobacteriota; class Terriglobia; order Terriglobales; family Acidobacteriaceae; genus Angelobacter. Next base: position 10,926 of record JBLMYN010000392.1, on the reverse strand, counting down.
CACCGGTCGATTTCATCTCCGGGCCAAGCACGGTATCGACGCCCGGGAACTTCGACCATGGGAAGACGGGCGACTTCACGAAATATCCCGCGCCCGTAGCCAGGTCCATGCCTGCAGCCGCATGCTCGGGAAGAAACTCGTGGAGTTTGCGGCCGGTCATCAGGCGCGCCGCAATCTTGGCCAGGGGCACGCCGGTTGCCTTGGAAACGTAGGGCACGGTACGCGAGGCGCGCGGGTTGACCTCGATGACGAAGACCTTATCGTGCTGCACCGCGTATTGCACGTTCATCAGCCCAATCACTTTCAGCGCCCGCGCCAGCTTGAACGTGTGCTCGCGAATGGTGTTGATCACATGCCGCGGCAGATCGACGGAAGGCAGCACGCAGGAGGAGTCGCCCGAGTGAATGCCGGCTTCCTCGATATGCTGCATGATCCCGGCAATGACCACGTCTTCACCGTCAGAGAGCGCATCCACGTCCACTTCAATCGCGTCTTCCAGAAAGTGGTCCACCAGCACGGGCCGCTCCTGCGAGTACTCAACCGCCTCTTTCATGTAGCGGATCACGCTTTCATCATCGTAGGCGATGACCATGGCCCGTCCGCCGAGCACGTAGGATGGCCGCACCAGGACGGGATATTTGACCCGCCGCGCGCCCTCCACCGCTTCTTCCACGCTGGTGGCAATAGCGCCCGGAGGCTGCGGGATTTCGAGTTCCTCCAGAAGCTTGCCGAACCGTTTGCGATCTTCAGCCAGATCAATCGACTCCGGCGACGTGCCGATGATTGTCACGCCCGCGGCTTTCAGCGGCAGCGCCAGGTTCAACGGCGTCTGCCCGCCGAACTGAACAATCACGCCAATGGGCGCGCCGCTTTGCGCTTCATGCTGGCAGACGGCCAGCACATCTTCAAACGTCAGCGGCTCAAAATACAGCCGGTCGCTGGTGTCGTAATCGGTGGAGACTGTCTCAGGGTTGCAGTTGACCATGATCGTCTCATACCCGTCTTCACGCAGAGCAAACGAGGCATGGCAGCAGCAGTAGTCGAATTCAATGCCCTGGCCAATGCGGTTCGGGCCGCTGCCCAGGATGACGATCTTCTTTTTCGTTGTCGGAAGCGCCTCGTCTTCCTGCTCGTACGTCGAGTAGAGGTAGGGCGTGTAACTCTCGAATTCCGCGGCGCAGGTATCCACCAGCTTGTATACAGGAAGGATGTTGTTTTCTTCCCGTAGGCGGCGGATGGCCGGCGCATTTGTCTTGAGAATCAATGCGAGCCTTTCATCCGAGGCGCCCATGCGCTTTGCTTCACGCAGCAACTGCGGCCTAATGGAGCCCGTAGTATGCCGCGCGATCTCCTGTTCCATTTGCGTGATCTCGCGCATCTGGTACAGGAACCAGGGATCAATCCCGGTCATCTTGTGCAACTCTTTCACAGTCATCCCCTGGTGCAGGGCGTAGCGGAGATAGCTGAGGCGCTCCGGATGCGGCGTGACCAGGCGATGCGTAAGAATGCGGGGTTCGATTTTTTCCGCCGCCAGTTTCTTGCCCGTCTCGAGCGAACGTATGCCCTTCATCAGGGCTTCTTTGAACGTCCGGCCCATGGCCATGGCCTCGCCCACAGACTTCATCTGCGGGCCGAGAGATTCGTCGGCGCCGGGAAACTTTTCAAACTGCCACTTGGGGATCTTTACGACGACATAGTCGATCGTCGGCTCGAAGCAGGCCGGTGTCTTCAGCGTGATGTCGTTGGGGATTTCGTCGAGCGTGTAGCCCACAGCCAGCTTGGCCGCGATCTTGGCAATGGGGAACCCGGTGGCCTTGGACGCAAGCGCCGAGGAGCGCGAGACACGCGGGTTCATCTCAATCACCACCATGCGGCCATTCGCGGGATTCACCGCGAATTGAATGTTCGAGCCGCCGGTCTCCACGCCGATTTCACGGATCACGCGGATTGCCGCATCGCGCATGTGCTGGTACTCGCGGTCGCTGAGCGTCTGCGCCGGGGCGACGGTAATGGAGTCTCCGGTGTGCACGCCCATGGGATCGAAGTTTTCTATCGAGCAGATGATGATGACGTTGTCGGCCATGTCACGCATCACTTCCAACTCGTATTCCTTCCAGCCCAGCACGGATTCTTCAATCAGGACCTCATGCACGGGTGAGAGGCTTACGCCACGATTCAGCAGGTCAAGAAATTCTTCACGATTGTAGGCAATGCCGCCGCCGCTGCCGCCCAGCGTAAACGAAGGCCGGATGATGAGCGGGAAGCCGACTTTCTCGGCGAAGTCAATGGCAAATTGAATGTCCTGCGCGCGCGTTGCCGATGATGTGCCTTCCTGAATGGACCCGCCGCCCGGCGTGGTGGCGGCCTGCATGCGGCCGGAAATCAGGGCAGACCTCGGGACTTCGAGGCCAATGCGGCTCATGGCGTCTTTGAACAGCAGCCGGTCTTCGGCCTTCTTGATCGCTTTGAGCTGCGCGCCAATCAGCTCCACGTTGTATTTTTCCAGCACGCCGGAGTCAGCCAGTTCCACGGCGAGGTTGAGCGCCGTCTGTCCGCCGACCGTTGGCAGCAGAGCGAATTTTCCCTCACGGCCCTCCATCATCCCGGCTTCCTGGCGGATGATCTCTTCCAGATAGGCGCGTGTCAGCGGCTCGATGTAGGTGCGGTCGGCCATCTCCGGGTCCGTCATGATGGTGGCCGGGTTGGAGTTGGCCAGCACTACCTCATAGCCTTCGGCCTTGAGCGCCTTGCAGGCCTGCGTGCCGGAGTAATCAAACTCGGCCGACTGGCCAATCACAATCGGCCCGGAGCCGATGATCAGGATCTTCGCGATGTCATTGCGGCGTGGCATGTTTACGCTCGTTTCACCAGGCGGACCCGGGGGAAAGCAAAAGATTTGCCGCTGATGAACGCAGATAAACACAGATCAAAATCTATTTTTGTCATTGCGTTCAGATCATTGTTCATCTGCGCCAGTCTGCGGCGAACCTGTATGTTTTTCCATGTCTCTGTCTCTGTGCTTCTCCCGAAAATGTGACCGGCAGCTACGACGGTCTTTCGCTCGCGAGAGTGCAGCGCCGGAGGCGCGACATGAGTTAGCCCAGGGCGTGAGCCCTGGGTAGCCGAGAAAACGTTGATCAGCCCCGTAGGGGCGACACCGAATTTCGAAACCGCGGTTTTTCTTTGCATGCGATTATTTTTGTGCCGCCCCTCCGGGGCTCGTGCCTTTCTCGCACTCAACCCAGCGCTTCCGCGCTGGGCTAACTCCTTACCGGGCCTATGGCCCTGAGCGTTCCGGAAGAAACCTCCTTCACACCCAAATAGAATCCTTGCAACCAGAGGAAGTACAGATGGATGTTAGATCGGAATGTTCCATCTTCATAAGCTCTATTAGATCAGCGCTCATCTGGGTTAATCTGCGGCAAGATCGTTCTTTCCCGCGTGTCTCCGTGCCTCCGTGGTGGATTCTCATTTCGCCTTCCAGTCTTTCATCATCTTCACAAAATCCCCGAACAGGTAATGCGAGTCGTGCGGGCCGGGCGCAGCTTCCGGGTGATACTGTACGCTGAACAGCGGCAGCGTGCGGTGGCGCAGCCCTTCCAGCGTGCCGTCATTGAGATCAAGATGCGTCTTGATGACCTCCGATTCCTTCAGCGAATCCGGATCAACGGCAAAGTTGTGGTTGTGCGCCGTAATCTCGATCTTGCCGGTTTCCAGTTGCTTCACCGGATGGTTGCCGCCATGATGGCCGAACTTCAGTTTGTAGGTGCGGCCGTGAAGCGCCAGCCCGATCAACTGATGGCCCAGGCAGATTCCAAAGATCGGCGTCTTGCCCATCAGTCGGCGAATATTCTCCTGGGCATACGTACAGGGCTCGGGATCGCCGGGGCCATTCGATAAAAACACGCCGTCGGGATTTAGCGAGAGCACGTCCTCGGCAGAAGTCGTCGCCGGAACCACGGTAACGCGGCAGCCCTGGTCCACCAGCATGCGCAGAATATTCTGCTTGATTCCGTAGTCGTACGCCACCACGTGCCTGCTGGGCGGCTGGTCTTTTACTCCAACGACTTCTGTCGGCTCGTGTGAACGCGTCCCGGTGTCCCAGTGGTAGCGCTGGGTCGTGGTCACCACCTTGGCCAGATCGGTTCCGTCCATTTTGCGGATGGAGCGCGCCTTGGCCACCAGCTTTTCCGGATCGCTTTCGATCGATGAGATTACCCCGCGCATCACGCCATGTGTGCGCAGGTGGCGGACGAGGGCACGGCTGTCAATATCGGCGATGACGGGAATCTTGAATTTCTCCAGATACTCGTCGGTGACCTGCTGAGAGCGCCAGTTGGAACTGATGGGAGAGAACTCGCGCACCGCCAGCCCTTCAATGTAGGGATGGGTGGCTTCATTGTCTTCCGGATTGGTTCCGTAATTGCCGATCTCAGGATTGGTCAGGACAACGATCTGCCCGGCATACGATGGGTCAGTGAAAATTTCCTGGTAGCCGGTGAGGGAGGTATTAAAAACGACTTCGCCGTAACATTCGCCTTTTGCGCCGTAACCTCTGCCGCTGAAGATTCGTCCATCTTCCAGCGCAAGGATTGCTTCCATTGCATCTCCCAGGGAGCGGATTTTATAAATTTTATCAGACGCTCTGCGCGTCACAAAGTCGCGTCCTGTGGATAAACGGGGCGAAAACTCTGGGTTGAGCGCGATTCTTCGTTTTCCTGCCCCCGTGAAATTGAACGGTCTTTAAGCTTTGACAAGCAGACCAGAGCTCATAGATAATTGCTCTCCGTTTCCCGACTGCCTCAACCTGCAGCGGCTTCGCTGCACGGTGAATGAGCAGCCATTCAGAGCGCTTTGCCGGAACCCGCCAACCGGAGCCAACGCGCCTGATCAGGTTCATTGATGTTTTCTGGGCACCAATTCGCTTCTCCGCAATCGAACACCCGCAGTCCCAAGTCCCAAAGAAGGAGTCTCCCCATGCGGTTTATGACCCGAAGAACCACGCTGATTTTTATTTTGTCTGTTCTGCTGATCTCTGTCGCGGCGATTCCGGCGCGGGCGGCCACCACCACGCTCACCGGAACGTTCGCGGATGGCGCAACCTACGTGATTGAAGTTCCTTCACCCTGGAATGGAACTTTGCTTCTGTACAGCCACGGATATGTGGTGCCAGGATCAGCCAATCCTGCCCGCGATGTGGGCGACCCCGCAACCCACGATTTCCTGCTCGCCAACGGCTTTGCTCTTGCTGGTTCTTCCTACGCGCATACCGGCTGGGCGATTCAGGAGGCGCTGTTCGACCAGATCGAAGTTCTGGACGTTTTTAACGCACAGGTCGGCACTCCGCTGCGCACCATCGCCTGGGGACATTCCCTGGGCGGAATCATCACAGCCGGTCTGATTCAAAGAGATCCCAGCCGCTTTGACGCCGCATTGCCCATGTGCGGCGTGCTCTCGGGCGGCGTCGCCACCTGGAACCAGGCGCTCGATTCGGCGTTTGCATTCAAAACTTTCTTCAATTTTGGCGGACCCTTGCAGGTCGTTCACATCACTGACCCGATTGGAAACCTTACACTGGCGGAGGGACTTCTCGCGGCCGCCAATGCCACTCCCCAGGGGCGGGCGCGCCTCGCGCTGGCCAATGCTCTGGCAGATTTGCCGGGCTGGTTTGACCCCGGCTCTCCGGAACCTGCGCCCAATGATTTTGAGGCCCAGGCCGCTAACCAGTTCCTGTGGGCTGCGAATGTCGACTTCCCGTTCATCTTTGCGTTTCGCGCTGAGCTGGAATTCCGCGCCGGCGGCAATCCCTCCTGGAACACTGGCGTCGATTACAGAAAGCAGTTTGAGCACTCGGTGAACAAAGCTGAAGTGAAGGCCTTGTACAGGAAGGCCGGGCTCAGCCTGGAGCACGATCTCAATGCGCTCAACCGAGCCGCCCGGATTGCCGCCGACCCGAATGCGGTGGACTACCTGGAGCAGAACGTCATCTTCAACGGCAGTCTCGATTTTCCGGTGTTGAGCATGCACACCAGCGGCGACGGGCTGGTTTCAAACCAGAATGAAAACGCTTATCGCGACGTGGTGGATGAGGCAGGGAACCAGCGCTTCCTGCGCCAGATCTTTGTGCACCGCGCGGGACACTGTTCATTCAGCCCGGCGGAAACCATTACCGCGCTGGGAGCTCTGCTGCAGCGGCTCGATACCGGGCTCTGGCCCAACCTGCAGCCCGGTGCGCTGAATGCCGAGGCCGGTGTGCTCGGTCCCCTGAACATCATTCAAAACGCTGCCGGCCAGATAGTGCCGGGAGGACCATCATTCTTCCGCTTCCATCCTGCCCAGTTCCAGCGTCCGTTTGATACCTTCGATGCGGCACGATGTGCGAAGGGACACGATAATCACAACGTTCCCTGCAATCTGCCATAGGAACGACTGAAATTCTGCCAAAGCTTTGCAGGCGCCGGAGAGATTCGGCGCCTGTTTTCACGCAGATATTCTGCTCCCTCCGGCGACTGTCTCTTCCGTTGGATCGGCCTTATAGAATCCTTCGCTGCCAAAGCCAAATACGCGATTGGATCTCGCGCGGAAATTCTCCCAGGCAATGGCCGCGCCCAGTTCCACCAGTTCCGGCGTGGAGAAGCGCTTCTGCAGCCGCTCACGCAGTTCCGGCGTAACCTTTGCGGGAGTGGCTGTCAGGGCATCGGCCAGTTCCAGCACAAGCTTCTGGTCGGAGTTGAACAGATTGCTTTCCTCATACCAGTTCAGGTTACGGATCTGCTCATCACTCAGTCCTGCCGCCTTACCTGCGGCAGAGTTGATGTCGATTCAAAATGGGCATTCCACCAGCTTGGCCGCCCGAATCTGGCCCAGCACTTTCAGTTTTCCGGGGACAAGGCTGGTTTTTTCCAGCGCCTGGCTGAATTGCGCATATGCGATGAGGTAATCCGGATGGCTGGCGATGGTGCCCAGGGGAGCAATATCCTTACCCAGACGCTTGCGGGCAAACCGGCGAATCAGGGCGACCTTCAGGCCTTTAAGCATGAAAACCCTCCGCTGAAGCTAGATTCAGCCGCGCAGGAAACCGATTCAACGATTTTTTCAGCGGTTGCCGGTAAAGAGCGTCTAGTGCAGTACGCCCAGTTTGTCCACCGGCCAGTAACCAAACACAGCTTTTCCGTAGATGTAACTGCGCGCCACCGGGCCGAAATCGCGGCTGTCATTCGACATGGACCGGTGATCTCCCAGGACGAAATAGTAGCCGGGCGGGATCATTGTTGTGGGGTACGACCGCGAGTCCGCATATTCCGGCGGGACATAGTCCTCGTGAATCGGCTTGCCATTGATGTAGACGCGCCCGTAAGTTATCCGTACTGCGTCACCGGGAACCCCAATGACGCGCTTGATGAAGCTTTTGCGTGGATCACGCGGATAGCGAAACACGATGATGTCGCCGCGCTCGATGCTCTCCCACCGGTACACCAGTTTGTTGATAAAAATTCGTTCCTGGTCTTCGAGTCCCGGTTCCATGCTGCCGCCTTCCACCTTTACCGGCTGGTACACGAACAGAATGATGAAAAACGACACCATAACGGAAAAGAAGAAGTCGCGCACCCAGGAATGCAGAAAGCGGAAACTGCTGGAACCGGACGAAGCTGGCGTCGATGATGGTTTTTCCTCCGGGTCGGGAGGGGTATTCGTTTGCTCAGGCGTCTCCACTCAGGCGTTTCTCCTCTTCCATTATACGTAGTTCTTCAAAAATTCCGGCGGTTTGAGGCAAGTCTATTCTGGAGTAAAATGAGTCCGCTATGAAATATTTTTTGGCGGTTTTTGCCCTTATTCTTGCGGCCGGAATTACCTATGCGCAATGGAGCAACGGGTCCGCCAACCCTGTTCCTGCATACCATAGTTCACCCCCGCCCAAGGGCGCCAAGCTCCCCCCGATTTTGACGCAGAAGCAACTGGAAGACTACGGCCTGACTTTGCCGGCGCAGCGAGAGGCTTACAAAGCTGCGGCGAAAGACTCGTCCATTTTTTATCAAATGCCCTGTTATTGCTATTGCGACCGGCATGCGGGACACAAGAGCCTGCGAAGCTGCTTTGAGGGCACGCATGGCGCAAATTGCAGCACCTGCGCCCAGGAAGCGCTCTATACCTATCAAATGAGGAAGAAGGGCTGGTCGGCCAGGCAGATTCGCGATGGTATTATCCGTGGCGACTTCAAGCAGATTGATCTTGAAAATCCGCAGCCGGTCAAGTGACCCTGCCCTGTTTGTGGTGCAGTTCAGCCGTGCTAAGATTATGCGCAGAAAGGGCTGCACCCTGATGCAGTCCCGAATGCCCTCGGGATAGCTATTACCATCGATTTTCCACAGGCCTGATTTGCCGCTATTCCGCTGTGGCCCGCAAGGACGCAATAGAATGAAAAAGAGAGTGGCAGCAGGCGTTAAACGTTCAGTTGCTAAGCCATTAAGAACAAAGATTGTTAGGAACAAAAACAAGATGTCTGCTAAGAAACCGACTCCACCACAGCCAAAGGCGATGTTGAAGGATAATCCAGTTTTTACACAGGCTGTGCAAAATTATGAAGCCGCCCTCAAGGCCATGCAGGAACGGAAATTTGAGCGCGCCAAGGGCTTATTGGAGAAGGTAATCAGTGGCGGGCCCCGAGAACTCGCGGACCGCGCCCGCGTGTACCTGAGTTCGTGCAACCAGCAACTGAATGAGGGTTCAGCAACCTTCAAGACCCACGAGGAGCACTTCGATTACGCGGTTTCCCTGCTGAACTCAGGCCAGTTTGATCAGGCACGCACTCATCTTGAAAAAATCCTGAAGCAAAGCCCGAAAGCTGACTTCGCGCTTTACGGAATGGCGGTTGTGGACTGCCTGACGGGCCAGGTGGAAAGCTCTCTTAAAAACCTGGGAGAAGCCATTCACCTGAACCCGCAAAACCGTTTCCAGGCGCGCAATGACTCCGATTTCCAGAACATGGCTGACGATCCCCGGTTTACCGAATTGCTGTATCCTGAGCCCACAGATCCGCCACCATCAAGTTTTAGAAGGTAAAGACGCTTTGAAGCGGAAAGATGCTATCGAATTCTGAAGCCGGCCAGGGACGTGAAATCCGCCCGGTTCGCGTTGTCGCGATTGGCGGCGGGACGGGACTTTCGACGCTGTTAAAAGGGTTGAAGCGCTATACCGTTACCGCGACGGAAACACAGTCCCGTTCTCCCTATATTTCTGATCTCACCGCGGTGGTCACCGTCAGCGATGATGGGGGGTCGAGCGGCCGGCTGCGCCGCGAGCTGAACATGCTGCCGCCCGGAGACGTGCGCAATTGCCTGGTGGCGCTCTCAGAAGATGAAAACCTTCTCTCCAAGCTTTTCCAATACCGCTTCTCCAGTTCCGGAGACCTCGAGGGCCATAGCTTCGGAAACCTGTTTCTGGCAGCCCTGACGGCAATGACCGGCGACTTTGCCGCGGCGGTGAAAAAGGCTTCTGAGATTCTGGCCACGCGGGGACATATTCTTCCGGCGACCTCAGCCAATGTTGAGCTGGAAGCAATGATGAATGATGGCTCGCTCGTGCGCGGGGAGACCAGCATCAGCGCCAGTGAGAAGCGGATTGTTGAGTTGACCATGGTGCCTGCTCATCCTGAACCTCTGCCCCAGACTCTCGAGGCGATTGCCGCGGCAGACATCATCACCGTTGGGCCGGGCTCTCTGTTCACAAGCCTTATTCCCAACCTGCTTGTGCGTGGGATACCTGAAGCCATTGCCGCATCCAGAGCTGTGAAACTGTTTATATGCAACTTGATGACAGAAGCGAATGAAAGCCTGAAAATGTCCGCCTCGGACCACATCATGGCCATTTACACGCATGCCGGACACGGGCTGTTCAACTACGCGCTGGTGAATTCCGCCCCCGTTTCCGAGCAGATGAAGAAACGCTACGAAGGCGAACAGGCCGAACCGGTTGAGTGCGACTGTCCCATGGTAGAAGCGCTCGGAGTGAAGTGTATTGCCGGAAACTTTCTGGAAGAACGCGATGTGGTGCGCCACGACACGGACCGCCTCTGCCGTGAACTTCTCCGCCTGGCGCACGTAGCAGGAGCAGCCACCCGGGTTGCCCACGCGGCGATGGGATAGCTCTTCAATGCCCGCACACAATACTCTCGCGGAAAAGCCGTTTGCCATCGTCATCATGGCTGCCGGAAAGGGCACCCGGCTCAAATCCAGGCGCGCCAAAGTCCTGCACCAGATTGGCGGCAAGCCGCTCCTGGCGCACGTGATCGCGGCGGCCGCACGGATCGTTCCGGAACGTGACATTTACGTAGTCATCGGTCACCAGGCGGAAGACGTACGGACCGCTGTTCAGAACACGGGCGTGCAGTTTGTGCTGCAAGCCGAGCAGCGCGGCACCGGTCACGCCATTATGTGTGCGCGCGAGCAAATTCAATCCTACTCTGACATTCTGGTGCTCTCCGGCGATGTGCCCCTGATTCTGCCGCAGACGATTGAAAAGCTGCGTGATTTCCACCTGGCCCAAAAAGCGGCCATGACAATTCTTACCGCCGAGCCATCCGAGCCGTTCGGCTACGGCCGCATCATTCGTGCCGCGCGAGGCAGTGCAAACGTGAAGGCGATTGTGGAGCAGAAGGCCCTGAGCAAGGCCCAGCAGAAGGTAAGGGAGATCAACTCTGGGATTTACGCTTTTGCTGCCCGTCCGCTTTTCGCCAATATCGACCGCCTTACCACGGACAATCCCCATGGGGAATTTTATCTGACGGATATGGCTGCGCTGCTGGTGAAGGGCAGAAACAAAGTTGTGGCGTTGAAAACTGACGATCCCAATGAGGTTCTTGGCGCCAACACCCTGGCCGAGCTGGCATCACTGGACGCGCAACTGCGTGCCCGCAAGTGCCAGCAGTTG
>JBLMYN010000391.1:0-4050 GCA_050258305.1 Actinomycetota bacterium | reverse complement strand
CATACCCATGCAGCGGGCCGAGGGAAACAGCCTTGAGGATAAGAAGATCGAGAGTGCCGGGAAGGATCTGGGCCTGATCTGGCAAGGCAGTTCGTTCCTCCTAAGATTCTTAGGAGAATACTGCCGATCCTCCTAAGCTGTCAAGGAGAGAAGAGGTAGTCCGATTTTCTCTAGCGTGCAAAAGGCAAACCGCTGATCAATGTCGGCGGCTTGGTTCTACTGCTGAACGGGGACACTGTACTGCGATGCAATAAGCTGCCATCTTCCCGCGCTCTTCATCCAGATATCGGTAAACCGATCAACATACTGATAGGGCTTGCCCAGAGCGGTTCCTACCTCACGATAGGAGCCGGTCACTACAGCCACATTCCCGTGCAGATGCACGCGAAGGTCGGATTGCTCGGCAACTGCAACTTGCACCGAAGCATCGACGGCATGAGACATATACCCGATCCTTCCAAATGTCCTGCCACTCTCGACAGTAACGGTGAAATCCGGCGCCAGCAAAGAAGTCAAAACGCTCACGCTGTGCTCTCTGTAGGCGTCAGTCCATTGCTGCTCAAGTCGCAGAATCTTTGCTGCTTCGCTGGATGCTTGCTGAGCCATGGCAAGCGCGGAGATGCATAGAAGGCAAATGCCTGTGATGAGTAATCTGCATCGCATGCGGCCTTTTATTGCACAAGGCTTCGGCGGCGGCAAGTCACTTTCGTACCCATTTAAGAGATTTCGGCACTCTCCGGAAGCAGGTTCTCCGGGGCCCTCGAAACGATGGAATGCCCGCGCAAAAACGTACCGCTGAAGAAGCCATACTCTGATCTGCGTTGCACATCAGGGCTTTCCCAGCGGTGGGCGTTTACTTTCCGGTTCGTGCGACTAAGCTTCTGCGCCGCCCTCTTTTTCCACCACCACTTTCACGCGGCTGGTTACATCACGATGCAGGCGAATAGGGACATCAAACTCCCCGATGCTCTTAAGCGGCTCGTGCAGTTGGATCTTGCGGCGATCAATATTGAAGCCCTTCTGCTCCAATCCCTCGGCGATGTCGGCCGAGGTAACCGAACCGAACAGGTGGTCTTTTTCACCGGCCTTGCGGGCGAACGTGAGCGTGACGGAGTCGAGCTGCTTGGCCAATGCTTCAGAATCCGCCTTCTCGACGGCGGAGCGGCGGACGGCCGATTGCTTCATCTGCTCGATTACAGCCTTGTTGCCCTGGGTGGCTTCAATGGCCAGTTTGCGCGGCAGCAGGTAATTGCGGCCGTAGCCCTCGGCGACCTTCACCACGTCGCCACGATGGCCCAGCTTGGGAACATCTTCTTTCAGGATGACTTCCATTTCAGAATCTCCAGTTCAAATGTCTCGCGAAGATATTTCTCAACGCTCGCACAGAACTCTCTGTGTCTCCGCGCCTCCGCGATGAAATCAGTGCTTACCGCGCCGCGAACGGCAGCAGGGCGATGTTGCGTGCGCGCTTGATGGCCGCAGTCAACTGTCGCTGATGCGGCGTGCACACGCCGGTCAGGCGGCGAGGCACGATCTTGCCGCGTTCGGCGACAAACTGCTGCAGCAGGCGCACATCCTTGTAATTAATGTCGTCGATTTTCTCCACGCAGAACTTGCAGACCTTCTTGCGACGGAAAAATTTGCGTCCGCCTTCCCGGCCTCCCGGACCACGGTCAGGACGGTCCGGCCGTCCCGCAGGACGAGGCGCTGCTGGTGTTGATACTTCCTGGACTTCGTCTGCCATAACTCTCCTTATTGCAAACCTGTTTTGCGCGACCGAGAGGATGCCTGTATCGGTCGCTGCTGGTAGCTTTAAAACTCTATGCCGTTGCCGGCGCGCCTTCGCTCTCCGCGGCCGCGGCGGCTTCCGCCGGCGGACGCTTCACGCGCGAAGCGCGGAGCTTTTTGATCTTCTCCAGGCGCTGGTGCTCCTCGTCCGTGCGCACGGTGATGAACTTCAGCACAGGCTCGGTCACACGCAGCCGGCGCTCCAGTTCGTGGATCGCCTTGCCATCCGCGGTCAATGTGAACAGCACATACTGTCCGTCCTGGAACTTTTTCACGTCGTAGGCAAGGCGGCGTTTGCCCATTTTCTCTGTGTTCTGTACGGCTGCCCCTGCGGTGGTGGCGTGGTTCTGCAGAGTAGAGATCAGCTTGTCCACATCTTCCTCCAGCAGGTCGGGCCGCACAATGAACATTAATTCGTACGATCTTTGCATGTTGTCTCCAATTTTTCTGTCGCTTCGCTCCAAACCGCCGTGAAGCCTGGTGTGTCAAGCTTCTTCAGCAATTGAAGCGAGCCGCTCAGCGCGAGCCGGCTTCGCGGCTTTCTCCCTTTAGTTCTCACCGCCTTCGCCGGCCAGATCTTCCGGCCTGTTCTTGCGGTTAAATCTGTTCATGGCCGCGGCGATCCCGTCCTTGATGATCACGTTCACAGCCTGTGCAGCCAGGTCCAGTGCTTCATCCACCGCCACAAGCTGCGACTTCCGGAAAGGCGCCAGTATGTATTTCGCCCCGCCTTGCCTCGGATCATCCGGCGCGACGCCTATCCTGATCCGGGCAATTTCTTCGGTCTGCAGCGCATTGATGATGGACTGCATGCCGTTGTGTCCGGCCGACGATCCCCGCGCCCGCACTCGAATCATTCCCAGGGGAAGGTCCAGCTCGTCATAAATCACGATCAGGTCCTTCTCCGGATCGGCCTCATACTTCCTGACCAGCTCCAGCACTGACATGCCGCTCAGGTTCATGTAGGTTTCCGGTTTCGCCAGCAGGATTTCTTCCTTCCCGATCCTGCTTCTGCCCGTCAGCGCCTTGCAATGCCGGTTGTTGATCATCACACCGCATTGCTCGGCGATCCGGTCAACCGCCAGAAAGCCGATGTTGTGCGGCGTAAATTGATACTCGATACCGGGATTGCCCAACCCGATGATCAGCTTCACGCGGCTTACTTCTTGGCCGGCTCAGCCGATTCTTCTTCAGCCTCCTGCTTGCCCTTCTTGATGACCTCCGGCTCGGCCGGCGCAACCGCAGCTGCTTCAGCCGCAGCTTCCGGTGTGGCTGCAACTTCTTCTTTCACGTGCGTCACGTGCGCCACCGTCTGCTGTTCATCGGTCACGAATTTGATCCTGTCGTCGTGCGGCAGCTCAGCAACTCGCAATACGTGCCCGAATTCAAGATGAGAGACATCCGCATCAATGCGGCTTGAGATATCGCCCGGCAGGCACTCGATTTCCACTTCGCGCAGTACCTGGTCCATGATGCCGCCGCCAATCTTCACGCCCGGCGCTTCACCCACAAGGTGAATGGGAACGGACACGCGCATTTTTTCGTCCATGGCAATGCGCTTGAGGTCAATGTGCAGCAGCTTGCCGCTCATGGGATCGTATTGCCAGTCCACGACCATGCCTTTGGTGTTTTCACCGGCAACATTCAGGTCGAAGATGGTGTTGTGGCCCGAGGCGGAGTGCAGGATGCGCGAGATCTGTTTGGGATCCACGCTGACGGCAACCGCCGCCTTTTTTGCTCCATACAGCACCGCGGGGATGCGGCCACTGGCGCGCAGGCGGCGTGCCTCATTCTTGCCGCGCGAACTGTCCGGTCTTGGCTGGGCTTCAACGACTTCCGGCTGTGAACTCATTTTTCTTTTTCCTTCTTCTCCGCTTCCGCAGCCGCCTCAGGCAAACAGCGAACTTACGGAAGTTTCTTCGTGAATTGACTGGATCGCCCGGCCGAGCAGCCCGGCAATCGATAAAACCTTGATCTTCAGTTCCTCTTTCGCCGCCTTGGTAAGCGGGATGGTGTTGGTCACCACGACCTCTTCCATTTTGGAATGCGCGATGCGTTCGATGGCGGGGCCGGACAACACCGGGTGCGACGCGCACGCGTAGACTTTTTCCGCGCCGGCATTGATCAGCGCGTCGGCGGTCTTTACCAGGGTGCCCGCTGTGTCGATGATGTCATCGATAATCAAACAGGTGCGTCCTCTCACATCGCCGATCACGTGCATCACTTCGGCCACATTCATATCGGTACGGCGCTTGTCGACGA
>JBLMYN010000390.1:0-7955 GCA_050258305.1 Actinomycetota bacterium | reverse complement strand
GTGCAGTCTTCGCTGGTCATGTACCCGATCCATGCTTACGGCAGCGAGGAACAAAAGCAGAAGTGGCTGCCGCTGATGGCGCGGGGCGAAAAAATCGGCTGCTTCGGCCTGACCGAGCCTGATTTCGGATCCAATCCCAGCGGCATGCGCACGCGGGCAAAGAAAGCCGGCAAAGAATATGTGCTGAACGGCGAGAAGATGTGGATCACGTCGGGAACCATTGCTGACGTGGCCCTGATCTGGGCCAAATCAGAAGAGCATAACAACCGCATACGCGGCTTTCTGGTGGAGACGAACCGGCCGGGCTTCAAGGCGGATGATGTCCACGGCAAGTGGTCTCTGCGGGCGTCGGTTACCTCCGGCCTTTCGCTTCAGGACGTGCGTGTTCCCGAAGAAAACATGCTGCCGGGGGCCGACGGACTGAAAGGCCCGCTCGGCTGTCTTAACCAGGCGCGCTATGGCATCGCCTGGGGGGCGATTGGTGCGGCCATGTCCTGCTACGACACGGCTCTGAATTATGCAAAAATCCGCAAGCAGTTCCGCGACCAGCCCATTGCATCTCACCAACTGGTTCAGGAGAAGCTGGTGTGGATGATCAGCGAGATCACCAAGGCGCAGCTTCTGGCCCTGCAGGTAGGCCGCCTGAAGGACGCGGGCAAGGTCCAGCACCAGCACATTTCCATGGCCAAGCGCAATAACGTGTGGATGGCCCTGGAGTGCGCCCGCAAAGCCCGTGACATCCTGGGTGGCAATGGAATTGCTGACGATTATCCTGTCATGCGCCACATGATGAACCTGGAATCGGTAAAGACGTACGAAGGCACGCATGACATTCACGCGCTGATCATCGGCGAGAGCATTACCGGATCTAGCGCGTTTTAGATTGCGGCGTGCGGCAGGAGTCTCGGGGCTTTAAAAAAGCAAGAATGAGCGCGAGACCGACTTGCTTGTCGAGCGCGCTGCCGCAGGAGCATTTGCGCTGAAAGCAAAAGAACGCAGCTGAAGCGGTTTGCCGCGAAGCGGCCCAAAGAAACGACGCCGACTAGCGCGCGGAGCGGCGTGCCGCAGGAGCATAATGAGTCCCGGGCAAATCGATAACATCTAGCGGTTTTCTAAAGAATTGGAGGCGTCCATGGCGACCCACGTGATCAGCAAAACAGAGCAGGCAAAGCACATTGCCAACGTAATGGAATTCGAACTGGCGCTCGAATTCGTGCGCGTCGTGGAAGAAGCCGCCATTGCCTCCGCTCACACCATGGGACTGGGCGACCGCCACAAGGCCGACCAGGTGGCTACCGAGACCATGCGCTCCACCATGGATAAGGTCCCCATGCGCGGCACCATCGTGATCGGCGAGGGCGAGCGTGACGAAGCGCCCATGCTTTACATCGGCGAGCAGGTGGGCGCCGGGTGGAAAGACGGGACGCAATTTCCTGAAGTAGATATCGCGGTCGATCCGCTTGAAGGCACCAACCTTTGCGCTACCGGATCGCCGGGAGCCATAACGGTACTGGCCGCGGCGGAAAAGGGCGGCCTGCTTAACGCTCCGGACTGTTACATGGAGAAGCTGGTGGTTGGTCCATCATGCAAAGGCGTGGTAGACCTTGATGCCCCGGTTGCGGAAAATCTCAAAAATATTGCCCGCCGCCTGAGCCGTGACGTCACTGATCTGGTTGTAGTAGTGCTCGAGCGGCCCCGACACCAGAAGCTGATTGAAGAGATTCGCAAAGCCGGGGCCCGCATTCGCCTGATCAGCGATGGCGATCTGTCCGCCGGCATTGCCGCAGCCGTGATTGGAACCGGCGTTCACTGCGTCATGGGCAGCGGCGGCGCTCCTGAAGGGGTAATTACCGCCGCGGCCATGCGCTGCCTGAACGGCGAAATCCTGGCCCGCCTGGTCATCGACAAGCCGGAACTGGAAGAGCGCATCAAGAAGATGGGCATCACCGATAAGAACAAAATCTACACTGCCAAAGACCTTGCCCCCGGCAACCACCTTGTTTTCGCGGCAACAGGGGTAACTGACGGCGCATTGATGAAAGGCGTGCGCTTCTTCGGTGAAGGAACCCGAACTTCATCCATCGTCATGACCCGCCAGAGCGGCAAGGTGCGCTTTGTGGACAGCATCCATCTGGCCAAGCGCCCGGATGTGAAAGTGCGATTCGCGTAAAAACAGCAAATAGCAATTAGCAATTGGCAGTTAGCCAGAGGCATGAATGAAAGATTTTCGTGAGTTGAAAGTTTGGGAAAAGGGACACCGGATGGTCCTTACTTCTTATCGACTCACAAGCGGATTTCCGAAGCATGAGCTGTTTGGGTTGACGAGCCAGATACGCAGATGTAGCTCATCAATCCCGGCTAACATCGCTGAGGGCTGCAGAAGAATGGGGAACACGGAATTGCATCGTTTCCTCCAGATGGCCTGCGGCTCTGCGAATGAACTTGAGTACCACCTTCTCCTCGCTCGAGATCTGGGCTTATCTTCAGAATTCAGAGTATGAAAGCGCCCAGAAAGAATTGCTCGATCTCAAGCGTATGCTGGTCGCTTTGACCCGCAAAGTCGGGTCAGAGCGCAAAAATTTGGGTACGCTCTGACCCCATTTTGCTAATTGCCATTTGCTTTCTTCTGGCCAATTGCTAGTTGCTAATTGCTATTTGCTTAGTTTTGGCATCGGCGGCCAGTCCCTGGCTGCGCCTTCAAAGAGATACTTGGCATGCTCAAGTCTCCTGGTGCCGTCATGCACGGCAAATTGCCGTGGATGCTGGCCCGGCCCCGGTTGTCCCCAAAGTGAAACGCCCGCATATTGGCCGTCTCTGCGCAGGACGTAGTAGAACATGCTGACGTAGGCGAGCTTGGTCATGTCATTGTTGTAGATATGGGCCACGCGGCGCAGCGCATCCATGCCGGCCTCTTCCGCGGACATGCCGTGGCGCATGTTTTCCACAATGGTGTGCGCGCCGACCATTTTGATGTTCTCCTCGCCGTTGCCGGTCGCGCCCGCCGCGCCCACGTCCTGATCACAGTAGCAGCCCGCGCCGATGATGGGCGAGTCGCCAACGCGTCCGGGAATTTTCCAGGCCAGCCCGCTGGTTGTGGTTACGCTGGACATCTCTCCTTTTTCATTCAGGACTGAGCAATTGATGGTGCCGGTGGGAGGAAACAGGACCTTGTAAATAGCGTCCATGCGGTCTTGTTCTGGAATGCCGAGACCGGCGGCAGCGGCATACATCTTCTGAATTTGCCGGGGCTGTTCTTTGAGGCTCACGCCGTTCATCGGCGCCGGCGGCTTCCAGCCTGGGTCGGCCATGCCGGGGCCCCACCAGTCCTCGTTGGAGTGGGTCTCTTTCCACAACATCCAGATCTTGCGCGAATGCTCCGTCAGCAGGTTTTCCTTGGGAAATCCCATATCCAGGCCGAAACGAGTGGCGCCTTCGCCCACCAGCATCACGTGCCCGGTATGGTCCATGACTGCTTTCGCCACAGCGGCGGCGCTCCTGATGTCGCGCAACGCGCCCACTGAGCCGGCTCGGCGTGTGGGCCCGTGCATCAGGCAGGAATCGAGTTCCACCACGCCGTCTTCGTTCGGCAATCCGCCGAGGCCCACGCTGTCATCGTTAGGATCATCTTCCGGACCCGAGACTACGGCGAGCGCCGCATCCAGCGTGTCGGCCCCGTGGCGCAGCTTGTCATATCCACGATCAATGTAGTTATAGCCGTTGGCGGCGCAGATGATGATGTTCTTTGGCTTGGGCAGCCGCGGAACCTGTTTGTAGGGCGATTTCGTTTGCTCAACCTGTCCGGCAGCCAGTGTGGCGGAAGTAACGGCCAGTCCGGCAAGAAAATCTCTGCGCTTCATGGAGACCCTCTTTTCCTAAGGAATATAAAAACGGAGAAGGATAACACCTGCAGGACCTAGCCGCTACTTTCCGGGGAGAGATTGTGCCGGGCTGGATTGCGAACTAATGCCCGGAGGCCCTGCGGTATTCCCACCAGAATCCGATGAGAAACGCGAGCCCCAGGATGATCCAACCCACTCCGCTCCTGCCAAACGAGACCGGATCCCAGCCGATGCTCGTGTGGTTAGTATGCGTCTGCCTGGACGCGATGACTACCACGGCGCAAATGCCACCGATGAAGATCAGGATCGTGGCAAGCACGGTGGCCGCAAGACCCGCGAGCATGCTCTTGACGTAAAGCATCCGAACCTCCGGCGTGGGAGATTCTACGCCGCCAGACGCTCCGATAAAAACACCATTGCGTCGCGCAAGGCTTCATCACCGTTGCGGCCGCTGGCAAACGGAGGATCTGAGATGCGCTTCCACACGCCTTTCTCCTGCACGTGAATGGCAACGTAATAGGGAACGTCAGGATTGGAGTAGGAATGCCACAGCTCGAGTTTGTAGAGCTCTTCCTTGATCACGACAAGGCCGGTGCGAACGAGTTCCCAGGATTCAGTGATGCCCGGGAACATGCGAAAATCCTGTAAAGCGTTGTTCGACATAAGAAAGCCTTAGCAAATGGCAATTAGCATTCAGCAATTAGCCAAAATTGACCGACCTGCGGCTTGTGAAAATCATCCAGAGTGTTGGGGGGCTAATCGGCCAACTAAATTGGCCCTCAGATAGCAGTCGGCAATTAACAATTGGCGGCAACTGCCCAAACCTGGGGTTATGAAGGCCCTCCAAATATTCAGCGGCTAATTGCGAACGGCTAAGTGCTAATTGCCAACTGCCAATTGCTTCCTTTCACACCGCCACTTTTTCGGCCGTGTTCTGGTCGGCGCGGAAGCGCAGGAGCGCGCCCACTCGTCCGGCCTTTTCGAGATCAGGATCATTGTCAACAAAGCGGATCTCGGCCCCATTGCGCAACGCCAGGTCCACCAGGGCATCAGAAACGTCACTGAGTTCGCGTGTCTTGTTGCCGCAGACGGCGCATGTCTCCACCATGCGAGTATCCAGGTGGCGGCAGTTTGTGCACTCCACGGCTTCCGACTTAAAGTCGCGCGCAACCAGCAGAGTCTGTACCTCCTGACGCTCGAGCGCATTCAGTACATGCCGCAACCCGACCGCCCCGCGGCTGTTGCGTTGCGACTGGCCAATGACTTCACGCAGCAGGTCCTGGTGTTCTTCCGTGCGGTGCTTCTCGAGAATCCTGGTTACGCATTCGCGCACTTCATCGGCTGTTGCCGCGATTGGGTCGAGCAGGAAACGTCCTGCGAGCCGCTGTTTGATATAAGTGTGGAGCTGCGGCTCAATGCTTGACCAGGCATCATCACGGCAGCCGATCAGCAGCAACTCGCATTTATCCTGCGCCATGAGGGCCTGGAGCGATTCGGCAAAGAGTTTGTAGTGCGCGACAACTTCCTTGTCGATGTGCCGCTCACGATGCCCTGCTTCATAGCCCAGGTAACCGTCGCTTTTGCCCACCTTGGGCAGCGGGCCGAACTCCAGGTCCGGCTTGATCACCAGCGTGTCCTCACCCAGCTCAAAGATCCTTGATTTCCTGCGGTCCACCAGCGCAATACAGGCGCGGGGTACGCCGGTGCGCGCCGCCACGAACGGCTTGAGATGAAAACGTGAATTGACGATGATCTGCGACTCTCGCAGGCGCGGAGGAAGATCCAGCTCACGCCAGACACCAAGTTCCTTGCACGCAAAAATGGCCTTGCCGCGCGAATGGTTGCCGTGCAGCCCTTCGGCAATCTGCAGGATGCGCTGCAGATCGTCCCGCAGGGCCGAATCATTCCCGCTGCGCTCCGCTTTGCGCAACGCGTCCCGCACCAGGTCTTTGATCATGATGGCTTCTTTGCGGTGGGACTTGTCCTGGGGCGTTTGCGGCTGAAAATAAAAGGTGATGGCGGATGCTGTTGGCGATTCGAATTGCGCAAGCTGGCGAATCTCTTCACGCGTAATCATGCCTTCCTCCTGTTGTCTGGCTGGGCTTTCAGGCCACACGCGAGCGTTTGAGCAGATGGGCGCGGAGGTCGTTCCTCTCCGGCAGGCGCTGCCGTACTCGTTCGCGCGCTTTTTCGATGGACTTGCGGACCTGGTCGGACGGGCGGTCTGAAAGCCGCGAGATCTCCTCGACGGTGAAGCCCTCCAGCGCACAGAGGACGAATGCTTCACGGTCAGGTGCGCTGAGCTCGCGCAGGACAATATCGAGTTGCGCCACCATTTCTTCACTCAGGAAGATCTCCTCAGGCGTGCGCACATTACTGTCACGGATCACGCCCTCACCCTGCGGCTGATCGTCGGGCTGGTGATACTGCAGGACGTTCTCGTCGCTGCCGGTAACATTCTGCATTCTGGCGGGGACATCAAGAGACACATCACCGGAATCGGCATTGGCCTCGGCGAGGCGGCGAATCGCTTGCAAGGCAAGGCCCTGGAACCGGCTCTCTTCGGAGAGAAACTGCGATCCGGTGGCCTCCGCAGAAAGCGCGTTCACCATGACTTCATCCAGGACCTCTTCCACGCTGACCTGACCTTCGCGAAGCTGGCCTGAGTTGGTACGGTAGTCGAGCTCACTCTCAATGAACGCCTTCAGCCTGGGCATATTGGCGTTGAACCAGGTTTCAACGTCATTGCCGGAGTTCGCGGGTGCTCCGTTCGCGGACCGGTCCTGCGGAGGCACGGAAGCCAGCGTCTGCTCGAAGGGGACGGCCGGCTCAATCACCTGCCCGCGTCCTGTCTGCCGCCGCGTTCTGCTCCAGTCTCCCCTGAGGATATCTTTGTGGCGGTTCAGTTGCGCGATCAAATCGGCGAAGCTGGCCTTGATGGCCGCGAC
The DNA here is from genome assembly GCA_050258305.1 of Actinomycetota bacterium. Lineage (GTDB taxonomy): Bacteria > Acidobacteriota > Terriglobia > Terriglobales > Acidobacteriaceae > Angelobacter. The sequence goes on along the minus strand of JBLMYN010000390.1, from coordinate 1,168 downwards.
CAGAGTGGCTCCTGATTGCTGCACAGCCATCTGCCCGGAAGGCAGGCGCAGATTGAGAGAGAGACTCGAGCCCTGGCCGTTCTGCTGGTCCACAATGGCATGGAGATGCACCAGATCAGGGTTAAAGACCTGCAGCCTGCGCTCAAGTTTCTTGATTTGGTTTTGGAATTCGCGTTCTACTTCGGGCGTCCTGCCTGCTTTGTAGCTGACGTGAATGTTCATCTGTGCCTCGGCTCGGGAGAAGATCCCGCAAGAAGGTCCGTAGGCCCTCACTATCTAACGCAGATTGTACACCTGCCAATGAGACGCTTTCAGGAGGCTGAATGTTGCACTCGAAAAAAGTGGCGTTGGCCGATCAAAGCGCTTGATTTTGCGGCGCTCATGTGCCGGGGGAGGAGGCGAAAAACCATTTCAGAGCTGATTGATGAGGGAGGCGACATACCCGGCGCCGAAGCCGTTATCGATATTGACCACGGTTACGTTGGAGGCGCAGGAATTCAGCATCCCCAGCAGAGCTGCCAGTCCGTTGAACGAGGCTCCGTAACCGACGCTGGTGGGAACAGCAATGACAGGCACTCGCACCAGGCCGCCAACTACGCTGGGCAGAGCGCCTTCCATGCCGGCGCAGACAATCACAACCCGCGCCTCATCGATGACGTTATGGTTGGAGAGCAAGCGGTGAATCCCTGCCACGCCGACATCATAAAGATGCGCAACCTTGTTGCCCATCACCTCGGCTGTAACCAGGGCCTCTTCAGCCACTGGGATATCACTTGTGCCTGCGGATACAACCACAATGGTTCCTTTGCCACGCAGGGTTCGGTCCTGGCGAAAAACGATGGCGCGGGCCGATTCGCGGAACTCGGCTTTGCGCACCAGTCTCTTGACCGCGCGAAAATGGGCCGGATCTGCCTTGGTGGCAAGAACGTTGCCGCCGTGCCGTGCGAGCTTCTGGAAAATTTTTGCAACCTGCGCAGCCGTCTTGCCCTGGGAAAAAATTACTTCGGGCATACCCGAGCGGATTCGCCGGTGGTGGTCCACCTTGGCGAAGTCCAGGTCTTCAAACGGCATATGGCGCAGACGGGACACACCTTCATCAGGAGAAATGCTGCCGTCGCGGATTTGTTCAAGAAGCTTGTGAAGGGCGGATGGTTCCATGGCGCGAATA
>JBLMYN010000389.1:0-4596 GCA_050258305.1 Actinomycetota bacterium | reverse complement strand
CAACGTTCTGTGACGGTGTGGCAAACGACGACAGGGCTTTGCGGAACTGCTCCCAGTTCTGCGCCGAATCCAGATCAAACAATGGAATGCCGATCTCGCGCGTGTCGTAGATGAGCCACTGCATCGCGATTTGGCGGGTCTCGCCGGGGAAGAGGCTGCTGACGATGGGCCCGTGACGCGTAATCACCACGTCAAAATTCACGTCGGGCTTGCCTTTTACGTGGATCACTTCATGCACGCGCTCGGGCTTTTGCCAGCCGGTTGGAGTCTGGTACTCGCCCTGGGCGTTGAAGCTTTCCACGAACAGGTCCTGGACATCAGGATTGAGGTTGGTGAATCCCCAGGCAATGCGCTGGTTGTGCCCGACAATGACAAAGGGCACGCCGGGAAGCGTGAAGCCTTCCACATTGAAGTTGCCGGACTCCAGGTGCGCCTCATACCACACGCCGGGTACACGGTGCGGCAGGTGCATATCATTCGAGAGCAGCGGCTTGCCCGTGACCGTGTGCGCGCCGGAAACCACCCAGTCATTGGAGCCGGGCAGGCATGCTTCACAGTTGGGATCGGCGGGCGGGAGCATCAAGAGGGAACGTTCTGCGCGGAGGGCCAGAGCGGTTTGCGACGTCAAGCATCCTGCGCTCGCACAGGCCACGGCGCCTTTGCCACCATTCGAATCCAATGGATGATGCGTCCGCGCTGTCTTCTTTGCGGCATCGCCAGCGTCATCCGCCGGGGCATGGTCCCGCCATGAGCCTGTGGGATACAAGTCGGCCATGAGCTCGGGCGAGAGGATTTCTCCGATCTTCTCGCGCCGGTATTCCGTTTCATACTGTGGATTGAGCAACTGGCTCATGCCGATGCCGACCAGCACCGAGTCGGAAACAGTCCACGGGCGGGGAACGTAATTGAGAACGTGGAACTCAATGGGCAGATTGTCTTTGTGCCGGGCGATGTAGGCGTTCACGCCGGCGGAATATGCGTCAAAAAACGCGCGGTCGCGCGGAGAGAGCTGACCAGCAACTCGGTCAGCCACCGAGCGCAGTCGCAGAATCCGCTGCTGCTTGTCATAGTCAACCCAGGACATTGCCGGAGTCGCCGCGCCGTTGACGCGCGAAGGCCTGTGCGCCGGCGCTGGGCCTCCCGGAAATACTTCCGCCATTTCGCCGGCCACGGCGCGCCGGGTAAGGTCCATCTGCCACAAGCGGTCCTGCGCGGTTACGTATCCCTGGGCGAAAAATAGATCGTGCAGGCTCAGCGCTTTCAGGTGCGGGACTCCGTGAACATCGCGCACCACTTGTACCGGCGCCTGCAGACCCCTGACGGCGATGGTACCGTCCATTTGTGCCAGTGAAGATACAGCCGTGTGCCGGAACCACACGACGAGGAGAATGATGCCCGCAACGAGCAGCGTGAGCAATAACGAGATGATTCTGAGAAAGCGCCGCAGGGTTCTTCCGTGCGAGGCAGGCGCTGTAATAGTGGTGGCCATGGCGATGCGATTTTAACGGCTGGAAGCTGAAACAACAATCAGGAGTTGCGCTCACATGACATAAAAACTGCTCCTGGCATGCGGACCCTGAAAAATGATCGAGATCACGCCGGCGAGTTCGCCAGGATCATCCGCTACGGTGTTGTACTCGGCAGCCTCTACCACGGGCTGGCCGGCCGCACGCAATGAGACCACTGGAGCGCTGGGGTGCAATTTTCGGAACTCGCTTATCAAAGCCAGCTTTTGCAGATGCGGAACCGTGTGCCCGAGAACAAGCAGATGCAAACGCGGCACCTTGCAGCGTTGAATGGCATCGTTAAGGGAATTGGCGAAGGTAATGCAGTACTCACTCCGGGAAAGAGCGGTCAGACGGGTGGGTAGCAGCTCTTCGCCAAAAGAAACAGACAGAATGTCTTTGGACACTCGCACCCCCGAATCTCGGCCCTAGCATAATAGTCGCATCCCGATGCATTGAAAAGCATGTGTCAACATGCGCCTGCCCGGAAAAGAAGTGGGGGACAAATGTTTCCACACTCGTTGAGGTCAGCGGAACCGGTTGCGGCTATAATGAAAATGAATTTCATTTTCATTTGGGAGAAAGCCAGCTCGTTTGCGTGCCAATATGCTGCAGAGACGGATTGACGATCATGCGCCGCCTACTCGCGAGGCCATGCGCGAAGCCCAGGACATCTTTTACCGGCATCTGAAACGGGTCGGATTGAAGCACACAGAGCAGCGCGACGCGATCCTGCGCACTTTCCTTGAGACGCGCGACCATCTTTCCACGGACGAGCTGTTCCGCCTGGTGCGGAAGAAAGATGCCAAGATCGGATTCACCACCGTGTATCGCACGCTCAAGCTGCTGGCGGAATGCGGGCTGGCCAGCATGGTGCCTTTCCCCGATGGAACAACGCGCTTTGAACACCAGTTCAATCGCCGCAGCCATCATCACATGGTATGCACCGAATGCGGCGCTTCCGTTGAGTTCTTTTCCCCGGAAGTCACGAAAATCGAGGAAGAGATCGGACGCAAATATCGCTTTGACGCCACGCGGCATAATTTCCAGATCTATGGTGTCTGCGAAGACTGCCGCAAGGGGCGCAAGATTGTTTGAAGACGCGCATTGTGTTCGAGCATCAGCCCGTGCGTTAGGGTGATGAGCACAACGTTTCCGGCACCACCCGATCCACGGCCTTTTCGGCTTCCTGTCCCATCCTGGCGCCCACGCTGCCCGACTTTACGGCAAGTTTACAACCATGCCCGGAAACTGTGCGTACACTGGATGCGGCGTAACACTTAATGATCTTGCGAGCCGCACTGAAAACCCGCAACGATGCGGCTCTGATTTTTTTGCATGTTGCCCCGCTTTAGATTGCCTGCCGGCAAGAGCATTCACATTCCTGCCCAACGGCACATTCATCAGAGGCTGGGAAGCCAACCCTATTTACATTGAATTTACACCGGGGAATCCACAAGGCTGCATACAATCGCGGCACAAAGCACCGATAGCTGTTATTCGCCCCAAGGGGCGAATGAATGTGACGTAAACATACTTTTTTGGTTTCTGACTTTATAATCGAAGCAAGAACTCTCAAACTCCGACTGGAGTTTTTTGCGGCGATATCTTTCCGGGCTAGCCTGATATGCCGGTGTTCAGGGTGTTTACATCAATGAAGGTATCTTTGGGGGACCGCCTGTTTTCCGGCGCTGTAGTGTTGGTGATGACTGCGGTGCTGCTGACCCTTGCCGTATTACAGTACCGCTGGAGCAACCAGGTTAGCCGGGCAACCAGTGAACGCATGGAAGTGGACCTGGAGACTACTCTCATGCGACTGCGTGATGATTTCTACCGCGACATTGCCGGTTTTTCCTTCCAGCTCCAGATCAACCCGGCAGCGGGGCCGGAAGAACGGCAGAAGCAATATGCCCGGCAATATCAGGAATGGGCCCGCAAGGCGACATATCCTTCAGTGATCGCCAATGTCTTCGTAATGCGGCAGGACAGCAAACTGGGGCCGGGAGTGGTTCGGCTTGACAAGGCGACATCCACATTTCATCCTGCGACGCTGCCGTCGCGCTTTACCCGCCTGGAGCAGCACCTCACGGAAATCTCCGCCGAGCTGGAAGTGGCTGCGCGGCGTCTGCAGTCTACGGAGGAGCTGCGGCGGGATGCGGAGCGTTCACCTGCCGGCGACGACGTGGCCCGGCAATTTCCCGTAATGATTGATCAGGATATTCCGGCGCTGGCGCAGGCCGTGTATCACCACCCGGCCGGGCGCGGCCCTTCCAGCCAGCCAACAGAAATCGACTGGATGATCGTAGAGCTGAACAGCGCGGTCATCAACGAACAGATTTTCCCAAAACTGGTCCATCAGCATTTTGGTTCCACGGCAAAATCCACCTACCTGCTGGCCGTGGTGCGGGGGAAGGAGTCCCAGCACGCTATCTATGCTTCCGATCCCGAGTTCCCGGGCAAGCTGGGCGCCGAGGCTGACGAAGACATCCGCTTGTTTGGGCCGCCTTTCGGGCCGGCGCTGCGCGGAAGTGACATGATCCTTCTGCCTGCCTACCATACGCAAACGCCCGATGGGCGCTTCCACGAAACCAATGACCTTGCTTCTGCCTGGCCGGTGCGGATCGAACCCATTCATTACACGCCCGACGATGATGACTGGCAGATGCTGGCGCGGCATCGCAAAGGGTCACTGGAGGCGGCGGTCGCCGATATGAAACGGCGCAACCTGGCCATGAGCTTTGCCGTCCTGATTCTGCTTGGGGGAAGCATGTTGATGCTCCTGGTCAGCAGCCGGCGGGCACAGACGCTGGCGAGGCTGCAGATGGACTTTGTTACTGCTGTCTCCCATGAGCTGCGTACCCCGCTGACGGTCATCTCGTCCGCCGCGGACAACATTTCCGACGGGGTCGTAGGCAATCAGGAGCGAATGGAGCAGTACGGGTGGGCGATCAAGAAGGCGGCCCAGCAATTGATCCATCTGGTGGAACAGATACTGATGTACGCGGCCACCAGCAATAACAGGCACCGCTACAACCTGGCTCCGGTCACGGTCGCTGAGATCGTGGATACGGCCTGCGCCAACACGGAATGC
>JBLMYN010000388.1:0-7320 GCA_050258305.1 Actinomycetota bacterium | reverse complement strand
GAAACCGATTGAACCAGTAGCCAAACCCAGCTTCTGCGCCACCTCGGTATATGGCAGCGGAGGCTGCTCAAAAAAAAGCATTCGCACCAGTTCGGCGCATCGGGGAGAGAGGTGCTGGATAGCGTCCCGTACCGCCTGTTCCTCCTGCACTTCCTGCATTACCTGCGGGGCCGCGGGCGCAATCTCTTCCGCCATTTCCTGTTCCATGGCGTCCAGTTCCACGTCCTGCCGCTGGTGTTTTTTGTAATAAAAGCACTTGTGCGTAGCCACGGTAATAAGCCACGAACGGATGGATTCGATCTTCCTGAGCTTGCCCAGATTTGTAAACAGGTCCACGCAGACATTCTGAAAAATATCTGCCGCGTCGTCGGGGCTGAGCCCGTATTTGACAGGCACGGAATAAATCAACCGCTTGTATTTATCGATCAGCCGGTTCCAGGCCTTTTCGTCGCCGTTCAGGCATGCCTGCACCAGTTGTTCGTCTTCAGCGGATGCTTCCTTCGGGACCTGCAGTGCTGTTGCTTTGGCGTTGTCTTCCATTCATCGTTTTCCGGCGGGGGTGCGCCAAAAGAGTTCTTCTGCATTCCAAAAAGTATACTGTTCAAGAACGGCGGGATGAAAATTGCCCAGCGTCTCCTGTGCTCCAGCGAGAACATTTGGGGCCACCAGTTCAATCAGCGGCAGTTGTTCGGCTTCAATTTCCTGCGCCCGGTCAAATATTTTTTTTCGCTTCTGATAATTGAGCGTTACGAGCTGTTCTTGCAGCAGCCGGTCCATTTCCGCTTCCCACGGAGTTGCCGGCGTTTTCTCTCCCAGATGCCACAAATGCGTGCTGCCGCTGGACAGGAAAATATTCGAGTCCGACGTCGGGTCGGTGTCGCCGCTGCCGATGCCCATGATCACTGCATCGTAATCGTGCGTATTCAGCACGCGGTCCACGGCCGCACGCGCCTCCATGGAGACTACATGCACGGTGATGCCGATTTGCTTCAGGTCCTCCTGGATCAGGGTGGCCATCTGCGTGCGCTGCTGGCTGCTGGAAAAAACAAGAATCGTAAACTCCACGGGCTGCCCTGTCCGGTCCATCAGCACACCCTTCGAGTTCAAAGAGAATCCCGCGGTTTTGAGCAACTGCTTTGCTTTCTGAAGCGATCGTGTGGGCGGCGGTATGGCATGGTCGAACCACAGCGTGTTTCCCGGAGTCACGTGCGTCGCCAGCGCAGTGGCGCGGTTGTGATACACAAGCCGGACGATGGCTGCACGGTCAATAGCGGCGGAGACCGCCTGGCGAAAGCGCACATCACGGAACCACTGCTGCCTGCGTGCGACGTCCGGATACTTGCCCGTGTCATCGTTAAGGTTGAACATCAGGAAGTTGTACTCCAGCCCGGGACCGGCATCGTAGAGTTTGAAATGTCGCGGCCCCTGTTCCGCTTCGAGGGCAGCGAAGTTGTCACCGCTCAGCCCGCTGATGATCTGGGTATCTCCGGCCTCAAAGCGCACGACCTGTGCGTCCTGGTCGGGCACGATCAGGAACGTCAGCTCGTCAAGGTATGGCAGCTTCTGTCCCTTGCTGTCCACTTTCCAGTAATACGGATTTCTTTCAAGCACAATCCGGTCTCCGGGAACGAATTGCTTGAGACGGAACGGCCCCAGTCCGACAATTTTGTCCGGCGGAGTGTTCAATCCCCAAACCTGGCCGATCTTTCCTTCCAGATAGTCCTTTTCGAGCAGGTGCCGGGGCAGCATCGGAAGAGTGTCAAAGACCCGCTCAAGCGTTGCGTAAGGCGACGGAAAAACAAAACGCACCGTGTATCTGTCCAGCTTTTCCACTCTGATGGGCTTATTTGCGATCATCAGCAGGTCACGATGAGGAGAATGGACCTTTTCGTCGAGGTACACCTTGAACGAAAAAATCACATCATCGGCATCAAAAGGAGCGCCATCAGAAAATTGCAGGCCGCGGCGAAGCTTCAGCGTGAATACCCTGCCATCTCTGGACACAGTCCAGGATTTAGCGAGTGCCGGCTCGGTTCCCTGTGTTCCGCGGTTGATGTGGATGAGATCCGCCATCATGCGGCTGATAATGCCGACAGAAACCTGGTCCACGGCAGTTACCGGGTTGAGTGTACGCGGCTCAGAGCGCATGGCGATGACCAGCCGCCCGCCCGGTGTTCCTGCTTCGGCCGTGGAGACAAAGAAATCGTTGTGTGCCGTTGACTGGGCGCGTGCCCTCACCGCGAACAACAATGCCAGCAGGCATATCGCCGTCACGCTTCGCGCACGCTTCCCTGGGATGAACTTTTTCTGATTCAAATAGATAATTGTAATTTCTCCTGTAACGAGTCGGCGAGCACGTGATACGCCAGTATGACCGGCAACAACACAACTCCCGGGAGCAGCATCCAGCCACAGGAAATGAGAACGTGGTATTGCTGGGCATATGCCAGCATATTTCCCCAACTGGGGAACGGTTCCCCAATTCCCAGCCCAAAAAATGAGAGCAGCACTTCCGCAAGGATAAACTGCGGAACAAGGACCGCCATCTGCGTCAGGATGACACGGAATGTCATCGGCATGAGATGGCGGCGCAAAAGATAAGATCTGGACGCCCCGAAGCCGCGGGCAGCGAGAACAAAGTTGCGTTCGCGACCGCTAAGCACCACACCACGAACCAGTCTGGCCGGCCGCGCCCAGCTTAGAAAGCCGATAATACCCACGACCAGCAGAAATGCAGCGAAGGGTCCGGTGCGCAACGGCAGAAACGAGCGGACCGCGAGCAGCAGATAGAAAGACGGAACAGCAATGCCGATTTCGGCAAGGCGCATCAGAGCGTCGTCCGCCAGCCCTCCATACAGCCCGGAAATGGCCCCCACCAGCAATGCTCCCGCCACGGCGAGAAGAGCGGCCAGCAATCCGGCAAAGAGTGATACCTCCCCGCCGTACAGCAGGCGTGATAGTTGGTCGCGTCCAAAGCCGTCGCTCCCCGCGAAGTAAACACGCCCGGGAGCATCTACGCCGAACAGGTGCAGATTGGCATGAAAAACAGCCAGCAAGGTGTATGGGTCGCCGCGAATCAAGAACCGCAGCGGCAAGGGCTGGGAACAGTCCTCCGCATAGCTGTCGAAATCCGTGCCCGAGTCCTTGAGGGCATAAACAAAGGGACGAATGTGAAATTTGCCGCTGCAGTCAACCATATGGAGCCGCGCCGGAGGGGCAAATGGATGCAGGCGGTCCTGGCTGCGGTAATCGTACGGGGCAAAGAAGCCGGCAAAGATCACCAGCATATGTACGAGGGCCAGGAAGCCAAACGCGAACCGGAATTTCATCATCGTCCTCATGATTGCACCCGGATACGCGGATCAAATACGTACAGGAGAATGTCCGCCAGAAGGTTTCCACCCACCAGGAAAAGCGTGCTGAAAATGACTGCGCCGAGCACTACAAAAAGATCGCGCGCCAGCACCGCCTCCAGCAGCATGGGTCCAATCCCGGGCCAACTGAGAATCACCTCCACAACCAGTGAGGTACTCAGCAGAAAGGCGACGGACAAGCCAAACAGTGAGATCAGCGGGTTGGCCGCGGCGGGCAGAGCATGGCGAAACAGCAATGTGAAAGGGCGCAATCCGTGGCCTTCGGCGGCGCGGAAATACGGCGATTCCATCACTTCCGCAACGCTCGAGCGCACGTGGAGCATAATCGGCGCCAGAGCACCGATCACCAGGACCGTCACCGGCAGAGCAAGGTGCCAAAGCAGATCGCTTGCGCGCGTCACTATGCCGGCTCCGCCGGGCCGGGTGGAACCCATTCCTCCGGCCGGGAACCAGTGCGTACGCAGCGCTATCAGGAGCGCTCCGAGACAGAGAAGCACATCAGGCAAAGCCAGCAATAGTCCGTTGCCGCCGGCAAAAAGACGGTCGAACCATCCTCCCCGGCGCCAGGCGGCGAAAACACCCAGAGGCACGCCGATGAACCACGAAATCATGAGCGCAGGAACAGTCACCAGAAGCGTGTTGCGCACGCGCGGCAACAGCAGTTGCAAGGCAGGCTCGTTGTACGAGAAGGAATAGCCGAATTCCCCCCTGCCAACCGAAGCGATCCAGCGCTCATATCTGACCACAAACGGCTTGTCGAGGCCGTATCTGGCGCGTAATGCCTGCAGCGATTCCGGTGACATGCGGCCCGCCAGACGCTGTTCGCTGAGGTAATCTCCCGGCGCCACCTGCATGAGCCCGAACAGCAGTAGTGAAACCGCCAGAATCAGCAGCACGGCCTGGAGCAATCTGCGGAGCAGGTAACGAATCACAGGACCGCCTCCAATCCTGGAGCGTGCAGGCGCTCGCTGGCCTCCACCAGGGCCCGCGTCGCCGGATGAGAGCTCGCGAACAAAGCCGCCGGGTTGCAAGCCTCCACAATTGTTCCCTGGTCCATAACGATTACGTGATTGGCAAAGAGGGGCAGAAAATTCAAGTCATGCGTTATGTGCAGATATGTAAGTCCGTGCCGCGATTGCAGATCCATCAACAGCCGAAGGATCTGCGCCTGCAACGGGAGATCGAGCCCGGAGAGCGACTCGTCAAGGATAAGCATTTCCGGTTCAGCCGCCAGAGCGCGCGCAATCGCAAGTCTCTGCCGCTGGCCGCCACTGAACTCGCCCACCTTGCGTTCTCCCCAGGCAGGATCGAGCCCCGATTCTTCCATAAGCTGTAATGCCCGTTGTGTGCGCTGCGCCGGGGAACCCTGGCGGACAATCTCGAGAGGTTCGGCGATTGCCTCCGCCGCAGTGAAGCGCGGATTCAACGCCGTGCCTGCATCCTGGAAGATCAGTTGAACGCTGCGCCGGTTGCTGCCGGCAAAAATGATTTTTCCATCGTCCGGTTGCTCAAACCCGGCAATGCAACGCGCCAGCGTAGTCTTCCCCGAGCCTGAGCGGCCGATCACCGCCACTGTGGAACCCTGCGGGATTTCAAGCTGAATGTTCTTTAGCGCCTGGACGGCAAACTTTCTGCGCGAAAGAAACCGCCGTTGCACAAACTGCTTGCTGACGTTCGTGATCTGCACCAGAGGGCGCGCGGAAGAGAAAGCATCTCCTGCCGTTTTCAAGGTCCCGGGGCCGAGGGTCTTTTCGGGATGGATAAGGCCGCGCACATAGTCATCCTGTTCGCCGCCAATCTGCTGAAGGGTTCCTCGGGCTTGCACTCGCCCCTGGCGCATGATCACCACCTGATCCGCAAGGCTGGAGAGGACGCGGGCGTTGTGGGTAATGAAAATTACAGTAAGGTTGAACTCGCGCTTGAGCTTCTGCAGCAGGTCAAGGATTTCAGCCTGGGTGATGGTGTCGAGAGAACTGAGAGGCTCGTCGGCAATGAGCAGCCCCGGCCGGCAGATCAGGGCCTGGGCAATGGCGGCGCGCTGTCTCTGCCCCCCGCTGAGCTGGTGTGGATACGCGCGTCCTACCCTTTCAGGATCAGGGAAACCCACGTCCCACAGCATCGCACGTGTTCGCTCCATCGCTTCCTGTTTAGACACGCGGGCATGAGCACGCAGAACATCAATAATCTGCTTTCCTATAGTCAGCACCGGATTGAGGGCCAGCGCCGGCTCCTGCGAAATCAGCGCGATGCCGGCTCCGCGGAGTTCACGCAAAAGACGCGGAGTGAGACCTAGAATGTCGTTGCCATCGTACTCAACGGAGCCCGCTATCACTTTCCCATTGCTTGGAAGCAGGCGCAGAATGGCGCGGCTGAGGGAGCTTTTTCCGGAACCGGATTCCCCCAGAACACCCAGAACCTGCTGTTGGCGGACTTCCAGGCTCACATCATGCAGCGCAGAGATACTTTCGCCGCTTGCGCTCACGTAATCCACGCTCAACCCGCGCATGCGCAGCCGAGCAGCCTGTGCCAGAGAGGCCCCGGCACTGCCTGGATCAGAGACACCGGAAGTCAAAGTTCGTCCGCCCGCTTTCAAACGATTTCTTTAGTTCTCTTTGCCAGCCATGATGCCGCAATTTCCACCACTTTCAAAGCTGATCTTGCGACAACTGGAACACGGCCTGCCCCTGGAGTCAGGACGCACTACAGGTTGGCTTGCAAAAGCTTAAGAATTTACTTACCAGATTACTTCAGAGTTCAGGCAAGTAGCGCGGGTACGGAAAATATTTTCACAAAAGTCGTTGATAGGCACCAAGTTACCTTGGTTTGACGCAACGCATCCGCAGCATTCGGTGCGCCTGGCTGGAGCAGCGGTTCCGGCTGATTGAGCAAACCATAACCAGCCGAGGCACACTGTTCCTCATGCCCCTCCTGGCACATGTACCACGGGTCCGTTGCGCAGGTGGAATATTCCCCATTTCCGACCGGCCCGAACGTAACACCAACTTCGGGTCTTCCTAGTAATCAAGATTCTTAGTTCTCTTAGTACAGTCCGTACGGGCTTCCGGCCGAACTCAGGGGGTGTTACCGTGCGCAACTGGATTCTTCTGTACTTTATTGTTCCGGCTGTTTTGTTTGCCGTCAGCGGCTGTGGAGGAAATCCCTCCTCAAGCGCCGGAACACCGGTCACCAGCGCATCCCCGGCGCCCTCGCCCACGCCTTCCGGCAGTCCTACGAACGCCACGGTTCTGAGCAATGTCGAGGATTCTCCCAAATGGCTGACCTGTGGCGCGTGCGGGAATAGCGGAGGAACAGGCTCAGTCGCGAATTTTTCATTTACTATCGGCATGCCCGCCCCGAGTGAAGATGGACAGTCAACACAGTTTGCCATCTCGCCCAGCGTTGCCTTCACAAACGCCTATTTCTACCGGCAGCAGACGGCAATCCCGCAACAGATCAATTCGCTGGCTTACGCGTTCGACCTTTACATTCCCGTGGGAATGGAAAAAGCGCCGCAGGCCATCGAGTTTGAGTGCCAGCAGGTTCTGGATGGCTGGGTGTACAACTTCAGCTGGCAGGCGGACTATCCACTGAGCGAATGGCGCATCTTCGATTACGGCCTGAAGCGCTGGGACGCCACTCCGTTGAACTTCACCCATTTCACGCCGGGAACGTGGCATCACGTTGTGGCGGAATACCACAATGACACCACCGCCCATACCGTGATCCATGACGCGCTCACCATCGACGGAGTGCGGTTCCCCGTGAACATCACTCACAATGCGTTTTTCTCCGGAGGCGGGAACCAGTTCACCAATGCCGTGCAGCTCGACAGCAACAGCACCGCAACTCCTTATGATATTTCCGTCGATCAGATGACGATTACGTATAAGTGATCAGCGCCGGGCCCGGCATCACTCATAATGGAGCGCCACCATGGGATCCACCC
>JBLMYN010000387.1:0-6423 GCA_050258305.1 Actinomycetota bacterium | reverse complement strand
CTGGTGCATGGGTGGTTGATGCATGAAGGCAAGGGCGGGTGGAGATAGAAGATGGATCGATGCCACACGCTTCATGGTGAAGCTTATTAGAGGCATGGCAGGAGAAAGAGAAAGAAATTGGCTAACGAGTCTTTCAACATCGGCCTGGTTCAGATGCGCTGCTCGCCCGATCCGGACGAGAACCTGCAGCGCGCGTGCGCAAAAGTACGCGAAGCGGCGGGCAAGGGCGCGCAGATGGTCTGCCTGCCTGAACTTTTCCGCACGCAGTACTTCTGCCAGCGAGAAGACGCGGCGCTGTTCGATCTGGCCGAGGAGATTCCCGGTCCCACGACGCACGCGCTGGCCCACGTTGCGCGTGATGTGAACGTTGTGATCGTCGCGTCACTATTTGAGCGGCGGGCGCGCGGGCTGTATCACAACACGGCGGCGGTGATCGACACGCAGGGCGCGATCACGGGACTGTACCGCAAGATGCATATCCCGGACGATCCGCTCTACTATGAGAAGTTTTACTTCACGCCGGGCGATCTCGGATACAAGGCGTTTGATACCGAATTCGGCCGCATGGGAACGCTGGTGTGCTGGGACCAGTGGTATCCCGAGGGTGCGCGGCTGACGGCACTGCAGGGCGCGAACATTTTGTTTTATCCCACTGCGATCGGCTGGCATCCGGACGAGAAGGCCGAATACGGCGAAGCCCAGCACGACGCCTGGCGGACGATCCAGCGCTCGCACGCCATCGCCAACGGAGTGTTTGTGGGCGTGGTGAACCGCGTGGGCCACGAGCACGGCGACATTCGCGGCAATCGCGCACAGGGCAAGGGCCTGGAGTTCTGGGGGCGGTCGTTTTTGTGCGATCCTTTTGGCCGTGTGATTGCCGAGGCGTCGCACGACAAGGAAGAAATTTTGGTCGGCAAGTGCGACCTCAAGCTGCTGGAAGACGTGCGCCGCAACTGGCCCTTCCTGCGCGACCGCCGCATTGACAGCTACGCGGGCATCACCAGCAGGTTTCTGGACTGATGAGCAGCGCTGCACGATCAACTTCACCGCAAGCGCCGGCGCTCACTCCACGGCAACTCGGTTACCGCATGCCCGCCGAATGGGAGCGGCACCAGGCCACGTGGCTCGTCTGGCCGCAAAATCGCAGCGACTGGCCGGGAAAGTTCGAGCCCATCTCGTGGGTGTACGCGGACATCGTTCGCCAGCTCGCGCGCGTGGAAGACGTGAACATCATCGTCCGCAACGCCGCGGCCAAAGACAAAGCGCGCAACGTGCTGGCGCGCAGCGGGGCCAACATCAAGCGCGTGAAATTTCATCTCTGGCCCACCAACCGCGGATGGACGCGCGATTCCGGCCCCATCTTCATTCGCCGCGAGGCCGCCGAAGACGCCATCGCCACGACGAACTGGCGCTTCAACGCGTGGACCAAATACCCTGACAGCGCGCACGATCGCAAGCTGCCCGGGCTCATCGCAGGCAAGCTTAAGCTGAAGCAGTTTACGCCGACGATTGAACGCAACGGCCGGCCTTATCACGTGGTTCTCGAAGGCGGCAGCATCGACGTAAATGGCCAGGGCCTGCTGCTCACCACCGAAGAGTGCCTGCTCAGCACCGTGCAGCAGCGCAACCCGGGACTTTCGCGCGAAGACCTGGAACAGCTCTTCGCCGACTATCTCGGCATCGAAAAAGTCATCTGGCTCGGCCAGGGCATCGCAGGCGACGACACCCACGGCCATGTCGACGACATCTCGCGCTTCGTCACGCTGGACACCGTCGTCAGCCTGCTCGAAGTCAACCGCGGCGACGTCAACTACGAGCCGCTGCAGGAAAACCTTCGCCGCCTGCGCGGAGCCACCGACCTCAGCGGGCGCAAGCTGCAGGTTGTCGACCTGCCTCTTCCGCGCCCTGTGGTGTTCGACAAGCGGCGGCTGCCGGCAAGCTACGCGAATTTTTATATCGCCAACGATCTCGTGCTCGTGCCCACGTTCAACGATCCCAATGACCGCGTGGCGCTGAATGTGCTCGCCGGAGTTTTCCCCCGGCATGAAATCGTCGGCATCCACTGCGGCGACTTCATCTGGGGACTCGGCGCCATCCATTGCGCCACGCAGCAGCAGCCGGCGATTGTGTGACCTCCAGCGCCGAAATCTTCTTGCTCCTTTCCTCAGGGAGCAAATGCCGGCTGCACGGCGTTCGCAAACTGGAGTATGGCGCTCTCAATCTCCGCCATCCCGGGCGAACACCAGAATCGAGTTCGCCGGAATGGTTATGTCCGCCGACGCGCTCAGCCCGTTGTGCGCCGGTCCGCTCGCGTCGATCGCGCCGCCGTTGCCGGCGGCAATCGGGTTCATCCAGTTCTCGTAGACGTCGCTGTTAAAAACTTCCAGCCAGCGCCCGGAACCCGGGAACGGGATGCGGTACCCGTACTGCGTGCCTTCGTTCAGGCTGGCGACAACCACCACATCGCGGCCGGCGCCGGGGACCCAGCGCTGGAAGGCGAGGACGCGCTGGAAGTCGTCCATCACAATCGTCGCCACGCCTTCATCGCGCAGCGCAGGCTGCCTGCGGCGCAACGCAATCAGTTCGCGCATGAAGCGATGGAAGTCCTGCATGGTGCGGTCCGCGCCCAGGCCTTCCCAGTTGATCAGCGTGCCATGCGGATCGTCCGACCACTGTTTATCCTCATAAAATTCCTGTCCCATGAACAGCATGGGGATGCCCGGCGACGTCAGGAGCAGGCCGTTCGCCACGCGCGAGCGGCTGGTGGCGTACCAGGTGCGCGAGTGTTCGTGGCCTCCGCCGGCCAGCGCGGCAATGCGCTGCTGGCTGCCCGTGGAGACCACATCGTGATCTTCCACTGACTGCACCGCCCGCCACGCGTCGGAAAATCCGCGCGGATACAGCGCATCCACCACCTGCTGCCAGTGCAACCCGGCATTGGCTCCGCCCGCGGCCTGGCTGATCACATCGCGGATGGCGATCCGCAGGCCGTTGTGCCATGTGGCATGGAAGCCAGCTCCGCCCTCGTTGCTCGGCTTCACCACCCACGGATTCGGCCCCCAGTATTCGGCCACGTTGATGGCGCTCGGGTCCAGCGAGTTCAGCGTGCCGTTCAGGTTCTGGCAGAAGAGCCAGCCTCTGCCCGGATTCTGAAAGTCAATCTGGCTCACCTCGTCATAGCGGAAACCGTCCACGTGGTACTCATGCGTGAAGAAGCTCGCATTGTTAATGAGGAACTGGCGGACTTCTTCGCTCTCAAAATTGAACATGGGCCCGCACCAGTCTTTGCGGCTGAAGTACAGGCTGTTGGCCGGATCAACGCCGTTCTGGCGATCAAAAAAGTAGATTGACTCCTCTTCGCTCTTCACATCGGGCGACGCGTGGTTGTACACCACATCAAACAGCACGGCCATGCCGTAGAGATGGCAAATCTCCACCATCGTCTTGAGCTGGTTCGTCGGGATGGCCAGCACTTCCTTCGTCAGCGGCGCTTTGCCTTTCGCCACCAGCAGGTGATTCACCCGATCCAGATAGCCATCCAGCTCCCGGCTGTCCGTCACCTCATAATCCATTTCCGGCGAGAACAGGTCCGAGCCGTTGTATCCCTTGCTGCGCGGCGTCGAGTATTCGATCACCGGCATGGCCTCAATCACATTCACGCCCAGATCGGCCAGATACAGGATCTGGTCCACTACGTCAAGAAACTTGGCTACGCGATGTTCACGGTTCGGTCCGGCGAATGTGCCTACGTGCAACTCATAGATCACCATGTCGCGGAACTGCGGAGTGCGCCACGTCCAGTCCTGCCACGGATACGTATTTGCCGCGCGAATAATGCACGCCGGATCAGGCCAGTGGTTGTGCTGCAGGTCTCGGGCATACGGATCGCGCTTGGGGCCCTGCGTCCCTTCGCCCTCCACCCAGAACTTGTACATCGATCCGTCTTCCATGCCGTCCAGGAAGCCGGTCCAGTGGGTGATTTTCCCGTCGGACTGCCGGAGAGCGGGGTTGCGCTCCAGAAGGTAAACGTCCGCGGGCTTCTTGCGTTGCTCAAAGCCCTCGGTCATTACATAGACTGCTTTGGCGTTCGGGGCCCATACGCGAAACGTCGCGCCGCCCGCAATCAGGTTTGCGCCCATAGGCGTGCTGGGAGCGATATGCTCCTGGGTAACTCCGGCTCTTGCTGGGATGGGAACTGCTCGTATGGCCGACATGAAGAACCTCCCGCGGGCGCAGTGATCGCCCGCGAACCGTTTGTCATGGTGAGCGAAGCGCCGCATTTGCGCTGAGTCGAACCATCTAGACCGCGCGAAAGCGCCTCCCTTCGTAAAGCGACAGATGTTTACGTGTGGGGCTTGCCGTCTTTCGCGGTAAGGCTTGCGATTAACCACAATGCCGAGGTCGGCGATTACCTTAAGACACCTCCAGTTTATGGCAGTTGCAAAGGCAGATCAACATCACGGAACCGTTTACTGCGAAGCACACGAAGGAACATGAAGCAGGCTTCCTCCATGTCTTTCTGCGCCCTCAGCGGTTCAGGTTTTTGGGGCGGACGGGCAACTTTGGACTGTGCCGTAAGGACTGCGATCAGACGTACTCCAACACCTGGTTTCCGGATTCGTGCGCATTTATAGCCGGACCGATTGGGCGAGCAGGCTTCTGCCTCCTCGCCGATCATTGCCACGAAAAGATTGCAGATTCTGCGCAGGGAGATTCACGACATCTTTACAGGCTATTAACGGTTCTTTAATACGCGGCCAATAGGGTACTTCCTTCCAGGCGTTGCGCGGCGGCAAGCCAGTCTGGCGCTCGCAGCAGGATGACAAGTCTTCAGCAATCGATCAAGAGCATTCTCTTGGAGGGATAAAACTGTAATGAAATTGTTCAGAGCGGTATCACTGGCGTTGCTCATGTCCGGCGCCCTGCTGGCACAGGCGCCCCCGGCGGGCAATAGCGAAACCGGGAAGTCTCCGGACACGGCCGACCAGATCAAGGCGCTGCAGGCCGCTGTCGCCCAACAGCAGCAACAGATCGAACAGTTACGGCGTGAGTTGGCGGAACAGAGCAAAGGGCCAGCCTCGCCGAAGGTTGTGAACGCGTCACTCTCGACGAACTCTCCGGAAAGCACCGTGCGTACTGTTGCGGTTTCCTCTCCGGAGCCCCAGAAGCCGGCCCAGGACCTGGGCAAAGCACTGGGAATCAACAGTGAAAAAATCAAGCTCGGCGTCACGTTCTTTGGAGACTACCAGTTTGATTCGAGCACCGGATTTGGACCGCAGTTCATTACGCAGATCAACCAGCCCGGTCCCGGCAATGATCATTTCAACTCGTTCGACGTCACCCGAACCTACCTGAACTTCTTCTATACGCCGAATGACTCTGTCACCCTCCGCGTCACGCCCAATATCTTTCGCCAGGTGGATGGTACCTCCGGCCCCATTGGCAACGGAACCGGAGCGCAAATCGGCGGCAGCACCAACGGAAACCTTTCGTTCCGGCTGAAATACGCCTATGTCGAATTCAACAAGCTATTCAAAGACAGCGCGGCCTTCGGCAAAACCAAGATCACCTTCGGGTCGGAGACGCAGCCGCTGACCGACTGGGAAGAAGGTCTTTACGGCTATCGCTTCACCAGCCTGACCCCCTGGAACTATCTGAGCCTGAGTTCCACGTTCGTGGGCGCCAAGATGCACGGCCCCATCATGTTCAATGGCAAGGAATATCTGGACTGGGACATCGGCGTTTTTGACACGGCCAGCTTCCATTCCATCGAGCAGAACGACAAGAAGCAGGCAATGGCCCGCCTGACCTGGTACCCGGTGGGCACCAAGTCAGACCGTACCGGATTGGGAATTACCGGTTTCTACAATTACGGCTACAACACGAAAACGCCGGATACCCGGAGCACCCCGCTCTATCGCGTGGCTCTCCTGGGGCATTATCAGACGCACTCAAAATCGGCCCAGATCGCTTTCGAGTACGACCTGGGACGCAATGCCTTCAGTACCGGAAATCTTTTCTCCGGCACGGCGCCCGTTTCCGGCGGCCCATTCTTTGCGGGCGGGGCCGCGACAGACATCGGCACGGTTGCGGCGGCCGTACTGGCTGGGGACCGAACGAAACAGCAGGGGTTCGCCACCTTCGGGCATGTGAAGCTGGGAAGCTCGCCGTTTTCTCTGTTCGGCTTGTTTCAGTACTTCCAGCCTAATACCAACTTCGTTGGCACGGACCCAATTGACTTTGATCGCACCGTGGGTGGTGTCAGCTATCACTACAACAGTCATCTGGATTTGGCCTTGCAGGACTCGAATTTTCACTGGGTTCACCCACAGGGAACATTGGGAACGACGGACACGAATGCGATCTTTCTGAACTTCCAGTACAACTACTAGTCTCGGCTTTCGCTCAATGCGCCGGCGTAGC
>JBLMYN010000386.1:0-14228 GCA_050258305.1 Actinomycetota bacterium | reverse complement strand
ACATCGATTCCAACCGCGACCGGATCAGGCACGCTCAATTTGGTGTAGGAAACCATCCCTGTAAGCAGCCCGGCTACAAGGATGTAAAGAATGGTGCATATCACCAGCGATCCCAAGATGCCGATGGGCATGTCTTTCTGCGGGTTTTTCGCTTCCTGGGCTGCCGTGGAAACAGCGTCAAAGCCGATATAGGCAAAGAACACGACCGCGGCTCCCGTGGCGATGCCGGATATGCCAAACTTGCCGTACTCTCCAGTATTACGCGGAATGAACGGGTGCCAGTTGGCGGCAGCGATGGCGGGGTGCTTCAGAAGATACATCGTGGCAATGCCGATGAAGAGTATGACGATCGAGACTTTTACAAGCACGATGGCCGTATTCAGATTGGCCGATTCCTTGATGCCGATCACCAATACGAATGTGACCAAAGCGATGATCAGGAACGCCACCAGGTTGAAGAGAGCGGACCGCACCTCCAGGCCTGAAACATTGACCCCCGCCGGAAGAGTGGCCACATCCGTCCAACGGCCCTGGTACAAAGCAAACTTTTGACCGTATGTGCCAATGTACTCAGGCGGAATATGCATCCCGTGGTCCTGCAGGAAGCTGACGAAATATCCGGCCCAGCCGGAGGCGACCGTTGCCGCGCCGAAAGCATATTCAAGCACCAGGTCCCAACCGATGATCCAGGCGAAAATCTCGCCTAACGTGGCATAGCCATACGTGTAGGCAGAGCCGGCGATGGGGATCAGAGATGCAAATTCAGCGTAGCAAAGGCCCGCGAAAGCGCACGCAACTCCAGCCAGAACAAACGAAAGCACAATCGCGGGGCCGGCGTTGTCGGCTGCCGCCTGACCGGTGAGCACGAAAATTCCGGCGCCGATGATTGCCCCGATGCCAAGCGATACCAGATTCAATGGCCCGAGAGCGCGTTTCAGAGTGTGCTCGCCAGCCTCCCCGGCCTCCGCGCGGATTGAATCCAGTGATTTCGTTGCCAGCAAATTGGCCATTCAGAGTCTCTCCTTCAGTATGTGATCAGGCCTGTGCAGCGCCGGTCCGGCGTGACCAGATCAGGTACACCGGAATTCCCAGCAGCACAATGATCAGTCCAGGCCATGTGTATTGGGGTTTATAACGCAATAATACGACATCGATAAACAAAGCCATCACAATATAAATGGCAGGAAGAACCGGATAGCCAATGGCCTTATATGGCCTCTCGGCGTTCGGCTCCGTGCGCCTTAACACGAACAGGCTGCCGATGGTCAGGATATAGAAGACCAGCACGGCGAAGATGATGTAGTCAAGCAACTGGTTGTAGGTTCCGGAAAGGCAGAGAATACAGGTCCAGACGCCCTGCACGATCAGCGCATTCTTCGGGGTGTGATACTTGCGGTGGAGCCGAGCATTGGACTTGAAGAACAGCTTGTCCTTTGCCATGGCGTAATAGACACGCGCCCCGGAGAGAATCAGGCCGTTGCAGCAGCCGAATGTGGAGATCAGGATGGCGATGGCCATCAGGGCCGCGCCTTTGGTATGGAACATCTGCTGCAGAGCCGCCGTGCCGACGCGGTCTGAAGCCGCAGTTTTGATTGCATCCAGCGGCAGCGCGCTCAGGTAAATGAAATTGACCGCGATGTAGAGCGCGATGACAATGCCGGTGCCGAGGGCCAGCGCCAACGGCAGGTTGCGCTTTGGATTCTGCACCTCCCCGGCAGTGAAGGTCACGTTGTTCCAGGCATCCGAAGAAAACAATGAACCAACCTGGGCCACGGCAAGGATGGTGAGCACGCCGACGAACGGCCCGGCCATGGTCCCGCTGGCGGTGTGCGACGCCCCGGACCGCCAGAAATCGCCGAAGTTCGCGGCAATGGCCTCCGCATTGCGGCCGACGAAGATTCCTGCCAGCACCAGGCCTGCAAGCGCCGCAACTTTCGCGACCGTGAAAAGATTCTGCACGAACGCGCCGGTGCGGATGCCAAAGACGTTCAGGAACGTCAGAAATGCGACCACGATGATTCCGAACAGGTTCTGCGTGTTCAGGCCGACGTCCATGTTGCCCAGCACCATGGAGCCAACGTGAATGGCACGAACATGAAAATGCAAAGCCGGAAAAATCCAGTTGCTGGCGGAGATCGCCGGGAAAAAGAAGCCGAGGAATTTTCCGAAGGCTACACCCACGGCAGCTATGGTTCCGGTCTGAATTACCAGGAACAGCGTCCAGCCGTAAAGGAAACCCCAGAGCGGGCCGAGAGCTTCGCGAAGGTAGACATACTGTCCGCCGGCGCGAGGCATCATGGCGGCGAGCTCGCCGTACGACAGCGCGCCGACAATGGTCATGAAACCCGTAACCACCCAGGCCATGATCAGCAGGCCGGGCGAGTTGACCTCGCGCGCAATTTCCGCCGAGACAATAAAGATGCCGGAGCCGATCATTGAGCCCATGACCAGGGTTGTGGCGCTGGTCAGGCCCAGGCCTTTGACGAATTCACCGGGTCCCGCGACGCCCGATTGTGCGGCATTCGAGCGGACTTCTGCTGATGTGGACATATTGTTCTGTATGTTTTACTCCAAAATGCGAAGAAAATCCTCAACTGCTTTGGCCGGGGACTCCAGAAGGTCAGAGATCACGGCCACTGAGTCGGCCCCGGCTTCCCTTACCTGCCGGCAATTCGTCCGAGTAATGCCACCGATGGCCACCATAGGCCTGGAAGTGGCCTCACGCGCCCTTTTTACCCCATCCAGCCCAATCACGGGATCGGGATTCAGCTTGGACGAGGTGGCAAAGACCGGGCCGACAGCCACGTAGTCGATCGGCTTGGCATCGGCCTCTCTGACCTGGTCCGGATTGTGGGTGGAAAACCCAATCCAAAGCCCGTGCTTTTTCGCGGCGGTGAAAATGCCGCGGGTGGCAGAAGGGCTGAGATCATCCTGGCCCAGATGCACGCCCTCGGCCTCGCAAGCCAGGCAAAGATCCGGATAGTCGTTGATGATCAGGTTCGCCCGATCGCGAGTCACGCGACGAAGTTCGCGGGCATTGCTGAGCACCTTCTGCGGGGTAGACACCTTGTCCCGGTATTGAATGAGCGTGACACCGGATTGGACCAGAACGCCGGCAAACTTCAGCATGGCATCCACTGGATCCGGCCTTGCAGCGAAGCAGGAAAAATCAACGATGGGATAAAGCGACGGAAGCTTCATTGGGAAAAAACACCTGCCACTGAGTCACAGCGGCGCTCCAGAAAACCAGAAGAGCTGTTCTCCTTGTCTGTCTCGAAAATGCGCCCGGGAGCCACGAAGGTCTTTCACCAGTGAGAATGCAGAGCCGACAGGCGCGGCAGAAAGCAGCCCAGCGCGTTCCCGAATCCGGGCGTGCCGGGATGAGGGAAAAGTGCCGTGTAAGCGGAATGTGAAGCCAACTCAACACTGCGGCAGGCCGGAGCGGAGCCGCGACAACAAAAGAAGCATTTTGATGCTTTGTCAGGGAACGCCCCGCTCATAGCGACTCCGTGTCTTCGTGCTGGATTTTCCATTTATGCGCCGAGAGCGACTTCCTGGTTCCGCTCCTCCTGCAGTCTGGCCAGAAAGCGTTCCATGTACTTGGTATCGAAGTTCCCAGCCTGGAAATCCGGGTCCGCGAGGATGCGACGATGCAGCGGGATGGTGGTGTGAATGCCTTCCACGATGAACATCTCCAGCGCGCGCCTCATGCGCATAATCGCCTCAGAGCGGTCTTTGCCGTGGCTGATCAGCTTCGCGATCAGCGAGTCATAATAAGGCGGAATCACGCCTTCGGCGTAAGCGGCCGTGTCCACGCGGATTCCCAGCCCGCCCGGCGTATGAAATGTCTTGATCTTCCCTGCTGAGGGCGTGAACTTCTCGGGATGCTCGGCATTGATGCGGCACTCAATGGCGTGGCCGCGCTGGCCTTTGCGGTCAAGCCGGGGAATGATTTCGCCCATCTTCGCGCCCGCGGCCAGCAGAATTTGTGATTTCACCAGATCGATGTCCGTGACCAGCTCTGTGACCGGGTGCTCAACCTGAATGCGCGTATTCATCTCAATGAAATGCAGGCTGCGGTCTTCATCCATGAGGAATTCCACCGTGCCTGCATTGACATAACCGATGCGGGAGAGGCATTCGGAAAGTTTTTTGCCGATTTGTTGCCGTAATTCTTCCGTCACCTGCGTTGAAGGCGATTCTTCCAGCAGCTTCTGGTGCCGGCGCTGGATGCTGCACTCGCGCTCGCCCAGGCTGATGACTTTGCCGTGGTTGTCTCCGAGCACCTGAAATTCGATGTGGCGCGGCCGCTCAATGAACTTCTCCATGTAGAGATTGCCATTGCCAAAAGCAGCCGCCGCTTCCTGCTGGGCGGAGTTGAAAAGGTTCTCCAGTTCGTCTTCTTTGCGGATCACGCGCATGCCGCGCCCGCCGCCGCCCGCCGATGCCTTGACAATCACAGGATAGCCAATCTGCTTCGCCCATTCCCGCGCTTCATCGGCGTTGGCAATCACTCCGTCTGACCCTGGAAGGATGGGTACGTTGGCCTGCTTCATGGCCTGGCGGGCCTTTTCCTTTTCTCCCATGAGCCGGATCACGTCCGGGGGGGGCCCGATAAATTTGAGATGACTGGTCTCGCACACCTCGGCGAAATTGGCGTTCTCGCTGAGCAGACCGTATCCAGGATGAATCGCATCCACCCCGGTGATTTCAGCAGCGCTGATGACGGCAGGAATGTTGAGATAACTTTCAGCCGATCGCGGCGGCCCAATGCAAACTGCCTCATCGGCAAACCGCACATGGAGCGAATTGCGGTCAGCATCCGAGTAAACCGCTACCGTCTTGATGCCGAGTTCTTTGCAGGCGCAGATGACCCGCAGGGCTATTTCACCACGATTGGCAATGAGTATTTTCTTAAACATTCTTCAATGTGCAGGTATGATTTTTCGATTCGATTTGCAAACCTGAACGCATTCCGAGCGTTGTATCAGAAGAGCACCACCCCTCGTCTCTCAATACAACACATTGCCGCTGAACGGAACGCATCGCGGTCCATTATTTCCTCGGACGAATTGAAAATAGCGGCTGTCCGTATTCGACGGGCTTGCCATTCGCGGCAAGCACCTTGACGACTTCTCCCGCCATGTCGGATTCAATTTCGTTCATCAGCTTCATGGCTTCAATAATGCACACCACCTGCCCGGCCTGCACGCTATCGCCGGGCTTCACAAAAGCAGGCGCGCCCGGGGCCGGAGCTTCATAAAAGGTACCCACAATAGGCGACTTCACCAGGTGCAATTCTTCTTCAGCCACTGGCGCCGCAACGGTGGGCTCGGAGGCGGCCGCGGGAGCATTTTGCGGCGCGGGCGCCGGTACAGATGGGGCCATTGGAGCAATGGCCGGAAGCCCAGCCACCGGTGCTATAACGCTCATCGGTTGCGCATCGGCTCCGCGCTTGATCCGGACCTTAACATCGCCACGCTCCAGTTCGAACTCGGAGATGTCCTTATCGATTAAAAATTCGATCAGCTCTTTCAGCTCTTTCTGGTTCATGGATTGTGTGTGTCTCCGAGAGGGTTATAGGGTAATCAGGTCCTTGGTTGTGTGGGTCAAAACCTCATGACCCGATTCGGTGACCAGAACCATGTCCTCAATCCGCACGCCGCCTTCATCCGGTATGTAGATGCCGGGTTCAATCGTAATCACCATTCCCGGAGCAAGCCGTTGCGTCTGGCCTTTGGCCAGCCGAGGTGTCTCATGTACTTCAATTCCCACTCCGTGGCCTGTGGAGTGGGTAAAATAAGAATCATACCCGGCTTTTCTCAGGATTTCCCGGCCCGCCTGGTCCACTTCTCCGGTTTCAACACCCGGCCGCACCGCTTCAATCGAAGCCAACTGGGCGGCCTTAACCGCATCGTACATGCAGCGGTGCTGGTCAGAAACACCGCCCACATGGACAGTGCGCGTCATGTCCGAGCAGTAACCGGCGAGTATAACACCGTAATCCAGGATTATAAATCCGTTACCTGGTATCGCCTGGGCTGAAGCACGCCCGTGCGGGAGCGCAGAACGCGGCCCGGCGGCAACAATGGTGTCAAAGGACATTCCATCAGCCCCGGCTTTGCGCGCCTGCAACTCCAGCTCTCCGGCAACTGCCACTTCTGCCACTCCGGGCCGGATCGCAGCAAGCGCCGTGGGAAAGAGGTCGGCGGCCAGAGCGACGGAAGCCCGCATCTTCGCGATCTCATCGGTATCCTTCACCGCTCTTAACTCTTCAACCGTGCCCGCCATCGGCGTCAGCTTGACGCCTGCGCCCGCGCGTCCATGACTGCGCAGCATCGATGTGATCTGCTGGTACGAGATATACGGCAAATGGTCAGATTCAAAGCCCAGTCTTCTGATTCTGTTTCTGACCGCCGCATCGCATGCCTCTTCCAGAGCAGGCTTTTTCACAATGACAACCCGTGCACCCTCCACTTCTTCCCTGGCCTGCTGCGTGTATCGCCCGTCTGTAAAAAATGTCAGCTTTGGGACCCGCGCCTTGGTTTGAAAGAGCAAGATTCCCGCGCTGCCGCTGAATCCGCAAAGGTAATAAATATTGGGCAGATGCGTGATGAGATAGGCGTCAAGGCGCTGTCGGCGCAATTCCGCGGCAAGACGCTTCTGACGAAGTGTGTAGTTCATCACCGATATCGTAGCAGGCCAGTTTCAGAGATTCCGGCAAATAGCTCTACTGCTCAGGCCGCCCCACACAGAACAACGCACTGCTTCCGCTACAACTGGAGAAAACCCCCGGCCGTTGAGCCGGGGGCGCCAGAGGAACGCACATGTTCAGGCTTTGCGCCTAAGTTTGAATGATCTTCGGAGTAATAAAGAAGATCAGCTCCTGCGTGGATGTGTTGACGGTCTGGTGCTTGAACAGGTTACCGAGCAGTGGGATGCTGCCGAGTACCGGAACCTGCGCAATCGCCAGGTTGTTCTGAGTCTGCACCACCCCGCCGATCACAACGGTGCCGCCGTCAGTCACAAGGACCTGCGTAGTGGCCTGTTGCGTATTCAACGTCGGATTCAACTGCGCACCGGTTACGTGAGTGAAATCGGGCACGGTATTCTCAACATCGACGTTGAGGAAGATCGTGTTTTCAGCGGTAATCTGTGGTGTAACGCTGAGGCGGAGGAAAGCGTCAACGTAAGTGACGGTGGGTGGTCCGCCCAGTTGCTGGTTCGTGACCACAGGAACGCGCTGGCCCTGCTTGATCAGGGCCTGAATGTTGTTCTGAGTAACAATATGCGGCCGCGACAGAATCTTCAGAAGTCCGCGGCTCTCCGCCATGGTGAGAATAAAATCAAGGCGGAAATTGGGGCTGACGTTCAGGAAAGACAAGCCGCTGCTGGGCGCGGTGGCGGCGAGATCACTGAACAGCGGAATGGACTTGTTATCCTGGTTGTTGTGAATGATTGTGGGCGGGTTATTTGCCACATCGATCGGACTTTTCCCCGGGGAGCCGCCCAATGCATTGTTGCCGAACCCATAACCGAATCCGAACTGTGTGCCTATATCCCTTGCGAAAGTCCGGGTGGACGCAACCACGCGCGCTTCAATCTCCACTTCCGGTGTTTTCCGGTCCAGCGTCTTCAACAACTCGTCAATCTTCGGCAGTACGCTTGGAATGTCTTCAATGATCAGTGCATTGCTGCGCGGGTCGGCAACCACATCACCGCGCGGCGAGAGAAACTTCTTTACGATCGTGACCGCGTCCTTTGATTGCCCGTAGCTCAGATAGCGCGTAATCGTCTTTTTGGGCACTGCCAGAGCCTGAGCTTCCAGTTGGGCGCGGCGCGCCTCGGCTTCAGTCTTCAACGTTTGCAGCGTGGCGATGCGGAGTACGTTGCCCTCGAGCTGGCACGCCAGGCCATTGTTGTTGAGCACAATAGCAAGCGCCTGGTCCCACGGGACATCGTCAAGCACGATGGTCAAAGTGCCCTTCACGGCAGGATCGAGAACCACATTGAGGCCGCTGATCTCATGAATGACTCGGAAGAAATCCTTGAGATCCAGGTCCTTGAAATTCATTCCAATGGGCTCGCCGGTATAGCGGCTGGGCGGGCAGTTATTCAGGGTTGGTTCCACGGCCGCGGCGGGCACAGCTGCAGCCTGCTGCTGAAGCAGGGCGGCATTGATGGCAGCCGGCGCCGCGTTCAGACTGGCGCTGGTCGCAAAAGGAGGCCGGTTCATCGGGGCCACTGCAGGAGAATCCTGCTCAAACAGAGCGGCCGCGCGATCAGCGCGCGACAGTGTAGGCTCTACCACCCTGGCTTGCTGTTTGACTTCACCGGACGGTCCAGGCTCTTTTTTGGCGGCAAATACGGGCTTCACCACCACGAAATCGCTTGCCCGACCGGCGCCCTTTTTCGCAGAAGATGCAACCTCTTGCTGCCCGGAAACAGCAGGCTGGAGTGCAGTTGCCGGCTGTGAGGGCTGGGACGCGGCAGCATTCAATACGGGTCTAGCGGCCGTGGCCGGCGCCGTGTTCCGGTCGTCACGGAGTGAAATAAGCAGCTTGTTACCGTTTGGAGTGATGTCAAAATCGCGCAGTTGAGAAAGATCCAGCACGATTCGAGTCGCGGGTGGCGCTGCCCGGAATCTGGCGGCTCGCACGTCCTTTACGCCTTCGCTGTTGACAATGATGTCACGCGGGCGCCCATCCAGCAGCGAATCGGGAATGTCCACAACGAAGCGGTCCGGACCGGTTAGCTTCATGGTATGAGCAATCATCGGGCCGCTGCCGCTGACTTCCAGGCTGAACCCGCCCGCATGATGAGCTACTGTAATTCCGCGTACATGCGTGATCCGGCGCCGGGCCGGCACGCGCGGCGAATCCGCTTCAGACTCAATCTCCTGCGCCGACGGCGGAATGGCAGGAGCGCCCGTGAAATCAAGCTGGAGACCGCCTTCAACGTCGCTGACTTTTGCCGTCACCCCGGGAAGAAGAGATAGTTCCACGCGCGCAACCGCGTCTCCCTCTGCCGAGCGATAGCTGACGATGCGATAAGAACGCACGCCCGGCGCGAACACCGGATGCACCCGGGAATCCGGGTGCGCGAGCGAAACGCCTGCCAGGTCAACCAGCATCAAGTTGTCTGTGGGACGATACTCGGTATGAGTAAAACTTCCCTTCGCGAGAATGGTGACCGTGCCGGTATTATCGTGGTTTTTAACCAGCACTCCCGACAGTTGCGAAGCGGAAGCTGTTGCCATGACAATCATGGTCAGCAGAGCGATTCCTAGCAGTTGTTTAAGCCTCATCTCTTTGTCTCCCCACGGGACGGAAAACTCCGCCCTGCATGCGCGGCCGCTTGCGATCTGCGGCAGGCGCTTACGAATAGAACTCTTTTTATGACGGCTGTTACTTCCCTACCCAAGAACCCTGGTACAACAACTGAAAGTTCCGTACGAAGAACCTTTTGCGTGACGGTTACGAAGCCGGGCCCATTTTCTTCACGACTTCCCTCGCGCTTTCGCGGCCCAGAGCATCTTTTACGTATTCACGAAAGATGATGGAATCGCTGGTGATTTTTTCCACGCTGCCGTTGAACACCTGATCATTCTCGCGGAGTGTATAAGTACGCCGATTGCTCGTGGAAACCACGGCCATCATCCTGCCGCTGATGTCGCGCACAGTACCCTGCAGAATCAGTTCAGGGATGGAAAGGCAGCGTTTCCCGCTGGTGCAGTTTGGCGTCGGGGTGATGGAGCCGGTGCTGCGAATCGGGCTCACAAAGGGGTCGCGGCGGCCAGCCGAACCGATCAGCCTGCGCGCTGGCTTCTTCTCCGCGGTGGAAGGCCCTGCTGCTGTAATCCTGGCCTTCGGCTCCGGAACACGCGACATGACTGCGGATTTCCTGCTTGCTCGAACGGGCGCCTTTGATGTTTTCGCTGCCTTTGCCTTCGCCGCTGGCCTGGTCTTGACTGGGGCGGAAACTACGGGCCTGGGGCTTTTCCGGGCAGCAGCTGCAGGCCTGATTCCCTTTGCAGCAGAATGACGGGCAAGCATTGTGCTCTCGTGAGATTTGACCTTCTTCTGCGGTGGCAACGTCCCGGCTTTCACGACGGGCCTGCCGGCCGTTCCGGTTCTGCCGCCTGTTGCGGACATTTTTTTCGTCACCGGCTTGGGAACGTTTCCCTTGGCCTCTGCCGTAACAGATCCGGTTTTCCTGACGGCGCCTTTGCGGCTCCTGTGCACGGGATGACCTGTCCTGGGATGCGCGTGTGAGACTTTCGCTCCGGCTTTGTGGGCGGCCTTCGGCGTCGGGGAGGGCCGGGCCTGTGCAGCGTGTACAGCAGTCGGGGCTGCATTCTGCGCTGCGGCGGCGACGGCCATCAGCGTGGCAAGCGCGAGAATTTGAATCAGCTTCATCTTAAGTTCCCTTTGGCTCCTTCAGGCTGGCGCTCTACTTCCTGGCCCGGGCCGGTACAGCAGGCGCTCCTGGACGTCCCGGCTTGGCCGGCGCTGGTGTCTCCTGCGGTTCATGACTGAAAAACGTCGTCGCCGTACAGCTGGCAACAACACTTTCACCAGCAGCGTACTTGTACTGCCCCTTCACTTTGGCGGCGCTGCTGTTTTTCGTGTTCGCCATCTGCAGGTTGTCAATGTTCACAATTCGCTCCAGCTCAGAGACACGCTGGAAAAAATTCAGGACCGAGTAGTAAGGCCCATCAATATCGATCGCAAATGGCACGTCACTGTAAAATTCGTGGCTCGCTACCGGCATCGCCGTATAGCGGCGAATCTCAATTCCAGATGTGGCCGCCGTATCGTGCAGAATCCTGATGAACTGGTCGGCGTCCTTGTCGTCCGGTACGATCTTCTTCTGGATCTCCATCTGCTGCTGCAGGATCGCCATCTGGCGGTTCAGGTCCGCCAATTTCGGCTCAAACTGCCGTAACTGCTCATTTTCACGTGTCTTTTCTTCGATTTTGGCCCTGATCTGGTCATTGGCTTGAATTTGCGGATTCAAGTACACGTAGTAGTACGCCACGCCGACAACCAGGGCCACGAGCAACATGATCCCAAGCCTGGCTCCGAAAGACATTTCGCTGAATTTCGCCATATGCAACCGCCCCTAGCAGACTTTCACGCTACGATTCTTTCAACTTCGAGAAATCAATTTCGCAGGTGAGTTCAAATTTGAAGGCCTGCAGTTCCTTCACTTGCGGATCCTGAGACGTCTCCTTGATTTCCACCGTCTTGAATGCGCCCGTCTTGCGCAGGTTGGTCATCAGATCAGCCACAGCATCCGCGCTCAGCGCCATGCCCTTGAAATCGAGGTTCTGGCCATTCGTTGTCATCACCTCAAGCCACACTGCATCGGTCTTGTTCACCGTGTTGGCCACAAGGTTCAGGAGATCGACCGGCCCTTTCTGCTTTGATTTGAGTTCGTCGATCACTTTCACCCGGCGCTCAAACATGTCGGCCTTGCGCTTGCTGGCTTCGTACTTGGCTTTTACATCTGCAAGCCTCATGTTCTCGACCATCGCCTTTTGCAGACTCTTTTGCAACACGTCATGCTCGCGTGTAACCCACATGTAGGAAGCCGCCATGGCCACAGCCAGGCCCAAAGCGATCACGAGCCCCACAACCAGGTTGCTCGATCCCTCTCCAGGCACCGAGACGGCTGCGGCGCGTTTCCCGCGGGTTTTCCGTGGAACTCCAAGAAGGTTAATGCGAATCATAGGTCGTCAAAACTCCTGAGGGCCAAACCCACTGCTACTGCGAGCTGTCCCGGATTCTGCTCCAGGATCTCATTCTCAATTGAATCCATCGGGGGCATGATGCGCTGAAAGGGATTGAGTATTTCCACCGGCATCGAGAATTCCTGGCGCAATGCATCCACCAAACCGGGAACACGCGACGATCCTCCCGCGATATAAATGCGCTCAATGTGCTCACCTGATGCGGTCGCGCGGAAGAAATCAAATGTCTTTTGAATTTCCAGAACGATGATTTCCGTCACCTGCTGCAGAATCGGTTGCTTCGCGTCTTCGCTTACCGTGCCCACACGGCGGCCCAGCTTGAGGGATTCCGCGTCATCAAAGCTGAGGTCGAGTTCCTTTTGCAGCGAGTCGGTATATTGGTTGCCGCCTACGCTTACATCGCGCGTAAACAGGGGCGTTGTGCCCTTTACGATATTGATATTCATCACGCTGGCGCCCAGGTTGAGCAACGCCACCGTGGAATCGTATGAAGGGCTGTAGTTGTACTCGTAACAGTTCTGCAGCGCAAACGCGTCGATATCCACAACCGCCGGAGCTTTGCCGGCCAGTGACAGCACGTTCGTATAGTTCAGGATTTTGTCTTTCTTCACGGCCACCAGCAACACGTCCATCTGCGGGCCGGTGTCTTCGGGATTCAGAATCTCAAAATCCACGTTTACGTCCGCGATGTCGAAGGGAATGTGCTGTGCTGCTTCTGTGTTGATGCTTTCCGCCAGTTCGGATTCGCTCATCGGCTGCACGGCAATTTTCTTCACGATGACCGAATGCCCGCTGACCGACGTTGCGACGCTCTTGGTCTTGATGGTGTGCTGGCTGAAAATTTTGCTGATGGCGCTGGAAACGCTGCCGGAATCAACGATCATTGAGTCCACGACGATGTCACTGGCCAGCGGTTCCATACCCAGGTGCGACACCATGATCTCGCCTTTCGAGCGTTTCAACTCAATCGCCTTGATGGAGCTGGAACCTATGTCCAATCCGACAATCGATTTTCCTGAACCAAACATTGCTTTCCGCCTTTTGTGTTGTTCCTGAATCTCCCCGTAGCCGGGAACTACCGCGCACCAGCCGCCTTGGCTCCCCTCGGCTTCTTCTTGGCGCCATTCATGTTCATCGTGCTCTTCTGTTCCATCCACTGGTCGAGAATCGTCTTCTTGAATTTCCAGCGGTTCCCGAGTTTGAATGCGGGGATCTTTTCCTCGGTCACGTATTTGTACAGCGTGTCAGGACTGACTCCCAGATACTGCGAAGCCTGTCGAATGTTCATCACTTCACGCGAATCTGCCGCCATAAACGTAGCCTTTCCAAGGTGGGTTGTCGGCTCACCAAGGCCTGTAGGGAAATCCTCTTTCTCTTCTCGGGGGGAAAACTTCAGGTCGATTGCGAGTTATATCTGGCTTACTTCAGGAGGTCAATAGGGAACTTCCGGTTTTTGCCGGTCTTTTCGGGGTATCTAGGGGACTAGCACCTTTTTTGCCGGGGACAGTTACTCAAAATCCTGAGCTGGAAGGACCAGTGAACCACAATGCCTTGTGGTATTGATGCACACGATACGCAAATTTGGCTGAAACGTTACTAAGGGGGTGGAACCCCGCTCGGAAATCAGGTCGGAATGATTGGCAAATCGCGGAAAAAGCACTTAATAGTCAAGAATGGAGGGGGGTCAAGCCAGATCGAACAACAGCGCTTCGCCGCCGCTGCTTACGCCACTCAACCTGATGCTCTGCTCCTGGCTGATGGCGGCGCCGTCGCCGGCCTGGAGCAAATTTCCGTTCACTTCAACCGAGCCGCGAGCCACCTGCACCCAGGCATAACGCCCATCCATCAACAGGTGTTCGACTGATTCTCCGGATTCAAGTACCGTAGAGAACAGCTCCGCATCCTGGTGGAGCGTGACCGCCCCGTTCCCACCGCCGCCATGGGGCGATGCCACCAGGCGCAGCTTGCCCTTCTTCTCCTCTGCAGGAATGGTCTTTTGCTCGTACGTGGGTTTCAAACCATTCTCCTCCGGCAGGATCCAGATCTGGTAGAGATGGACCGGTTCCTTGTCGGAGTGGTTGAACTCGCTGTGCCGCACACCGGTGCCCGCGCTCATTTTCTGCACTTCGCCGGGACGAATGACCGAGCCGGTGCCCATGCTGTCCTTGTGCTCCAGGGAGCCTTCCAGCACGTAGGTGATGATCTCCATATCGCGATGCGGATGCGTGGGAAAGCCGTGGCCCGGCTTCACCCAGTCTTCGTTGATGACCCGCAGGCTGCGAAAGCCCACGAACCTGGGATCATGGTAATCGGCAAATGAAAACGAATGGTAGGTGTTCAGCCAGCCTGGTCGGCGTGGCCCCGTTCAGAGCCACGCCGTACTTCAATCACTTTCCCCCCGCAGCGGAGACGGCCCGCGGCGACGTACGGCCCATCGAAGCCACAACCAGAAGTCCGCCCATGATCGCCAGAT
>JBLMYN010000385.1:0-4429 GCA_050258305.1 Actinomycetota bacterium | reverse complement strand
TCCGCACACCGCGAACCAGAGTTCGACGAGCACATGTGACATAATTTCAGAATGGTCTCGGGTTCAACGCCGCTGAAGTCGCTGCGTGCTCCGGCCTTTACCTAAAATTGTGATGAATCCTGTGAAACAAGTTACTTCGGCGTATTTTGAATCTCTTTCCAGAAAGCTTCAGGACCGCAGCGCGCGAATCGGCGTGATCGGGCTTGGCTATGTCGGACTGCCGCTTGTGCTGCTGTTCAGCGAACAGAAGTTTCGCGTGACCGGTTTTGATGTCGACAAGTCCAAAGTGGACACGCTTACAAAGGGTGGTTCCTATATCGTCCGCATCCCGCCCACCGAGATCCAGTCCGCGCAGGCGGCCGGATTCGCGCCCACCACGGACTACTCGCGCATCGCGGAGATGGACGCTGTCCTGATCGCCGTCCCCACACCGCTGAACGACCACCACGAGCCCGACCTGAGTTTCATTGTCGCCACCGCTGAGGCAATCGCTCCGCATGTTCGCGCCGGACAACTGATTATTCTGGAGAGCACCACATATCCCGGCACCACGGAAGAGCTGCTTGTGCCGATTCTGGAAAAGAATCCGCGGGGTTTGCGGGCGGCTCGCGGCGACAACAACGGGAGCGACACGTTCTTTGTCGCCTTTTCCCCCGAACGCGAAGATCCGGGCAATGACACGGTGGCGCGCGCGGACATCCCCAAAGTGGCGGGTGGCCTCAATCCCGCAGCCACTGAACTCTGCTGCAAGCTCTACGGCACAATCTTTCATCGCACGGTGCCGGTCTCGGCTCCGGCTGTGGCGGAAATGACCAAGCTGCTGGAGAACATCTACCGATGCGTGAACATCGCGCTGGTGAATGAACTCAAGGTGCTCTGCCTGCGCATGGGCATCAACATCTGGGACGTAATCCAGGCCGCGTCCACCAAGCCGTTCGGCTTTCATGCTTTCTATCCCGGACCGGGGATAGGCGGGCACTGCATTCCGCTGGATCCGTTTTATCTTTCCTGGAAGGCGAGAGAATACGATTTTCACACCCGCTTCATCGAACTTGCCGGTGAAGTGAATCTGAGCATGCCCTATCACGTGGTGGCGTCCACCATGGAAGCGCTGAACCGGGAGCGCAAGAGCCTGAACGGATCAAAAATCCTGGTGCTGGGAGTGTCCTACAAAAAGGATATCGACGACCTGCGCGAATCTCCGGCGCTCACCATCATTGAGCTGCTGCAAAAAGAGGGCGCCCATGTCAGCTATAACGATCCTTTCTTTGAATATGTTGGCCACGGACGCAAATACAAGCTGGAAATGGCCAACACTCCGCTTGAAAACCTGGGACAATTCGACGCCGTACTGATCATCACCGATCACTCCAGCTACGATTACAAGCAGATCGTCGAAAACTCGCAACTGGTGATTGATACCCGCAATGCGACCCGCGGAATCGACAGCGCAAAGATTGTAAGGTGTTGAAAAACCAGCCATTCGCTCCCGGCCATGCCCCCTGGCTGCTCTTTTCAGATTCGCCCGCGGCCTCAAGCATGCGACGAAAGGCCGTGCGAGCCTCGTTAGTCCCCTGCTCCTGCGTAAGCGCTTAAATTAAGGTAGAAACCAATGTCCAAGGAGTTAAGCTCCCAGACCGTGTCCGTCACTTCTGCAGTGTGA
Organism: Actinomycetota bacterium; assembly: GCA_050258305.1. GTDB lineage: Bacteria > Acidobacteriota > Terriglobia > Terriglobales > Acidobacteriaceae > Angelobacter. The sequence continues at coordinate 2,766 of JBLMYN010000385.1, read as the reverse complement.
TCGCCATCACAGATTCAATGTGCGCCAGGAAGTTAATCTCCTACCGTCGGAGGTTATTTCCCATGAGCGCTGCCGCCGTTCAGACGCCCGTCCAAGAGGTAAGAACCCTCTCGCTGGTCACCGAGAATCCTCCAGTTGAGGCGGTGGAGCCGGGTTTTTCTGACGCGCATCCGATCGTGACCGTGGGGATTTTCATCGCGATTTCGCTGAGCATGGCGCTTGTTTTTATTTCCTTTTTCGCCATCTGGCTCTATGGAATCCGCGACTCGGGCGTAATGGCCCGGTGAACTTTTAAGTTGTTTCACCTGCAGTTGAAGTCGGGCCGCTTTTGCGGGCGGCCTGACTTTCTAAAACGTCGACGACATTCAGGCTGAACTTCCGGGCAGCCTGAATGTCGTTTGTTGTCTCGCTCGCACCCTCCCCATATCTGGAAAGCCGCAGAGAAGTTTCATCACCCATCGATCGGCGATCAGAGGCGCAGCGGTCGTTCCGTCCAGGCTACATCCCAGTAGCGGCCGAACTTGCGTCCAACCTGGGGGAAGATGCCGACCGGCTTAAAGCCAAAGCGCTCATGCAAAGCCTGCGATGCCGGGTTGGGCATGGTGAATCCCGCCACAATGCGATGAATGTCTTCGCCGGTAACTGCTTCAAACAGAGCTGCATACAACATGCTGCCCAGGCCCCTTCTGGTGTTTTCCATACTGCAATAGATGGTGGTCTCTACAGTTGTGTCATAGGCCGCCTTGGGGCGAAACCGGGTTGTGCCGGCGTAGCCGATCACGCGATTACCCTCTTCGGCAACCAGGAGCCGGTGCCGGCCCTGCGCCCCAAATTGCGCATACCACGGCATCCTCCGCTCCACCGTATACGGCTCGATATCGAATGTCACTGGCGAGTTCAACACGTAGTGGTTGTAAATCTCCGTGACGCGGGGCAGGTCGTCGAGTGTGGCGGGGCGGATCCTGATCTCGGGCATTCAACCTTCCTTCGCGCGCCTCAAAGAATTCGCAAACCGTACAGCGGGATCCATGGGTCTGTAGTTAATCATGATGCCAGCCCATTCTCCGAGCGCCTGCATTCATCGAGTCAGATGGGATTGCGCGCTTAAACAGGTTTATATTAGCGCGCAGTAGCAGAAGCAAGGCGGTTGCTCCCAATGCTAGACTTATAGCCAGCAACCGCCCATGGACTTCGACCAGCTCGAAACATTTCTGGAGGTCGCGCGCCACGCCAGCTTCTCGCGGGCTGCTGAAAAGCGTTTCCGTACGCAGCCGGCCATTTCATCGCAAATCCGGGCGCTTGAGGAAGAAGTTGGAGCCAGGCTGTTCGACCGCAGCGGCGGTAAAGTAGCGCTCACCGGCGCGGGTAAAATCTTTCAGCAATACGCGGAACAAACCCTGGAAGCGCGCAAGACCATGCTGGTCACCATTGCCGAAATGGAGCGCGTGCCGCGCGGTGAAATCGTGGTTGGAGCCAATGAAGGCACCTGCCTGCACATTCTGCCCGAAGTGTTTGCCGAATTCAGGAAGCTCTATCCTGAAGTCGGCGTACAAATCAGCCGGCTGGAGCGCGCAAAAATTCTGGAATCCATCATCGACAACTCCGTCGATTTCGGCGTGGTTTCCACTCCTGTGGATGACAAGCGGTTGACGGTGGTGACGATTCATCGCGATGAACTGGTAACCATTGTTCCACCCGGCCATCCTCTGGCGCGTTCCAAGAGAGCTGCCATCGCTGATGTTGCGCAGTTCCCCCTGTTGCTTCCCAAAGTGGGCCGCACCCGTGACAGCCTTGAAGATCTGCTTCACGAGCGCGGACTCAAACCAAAAATCGCCATGGAACTGGATTCGAGCGAACTGCTCAAGCGATTTGTGGCGGCGAACGTGGGCGCAGGTTTTATCGCGCGATCCAACGTGATTGAGGACGTGAAGGCCGGTGCGCTGGCGGCGATCCCCATTGCCGATGCTTCCATCCGCCGCGATCTCGCGCTGGTCTTCCGCAAAGACAAGGCTCTCAGCCGCGCCGCGCTGGCGTTCATTGAGATTGCGGTAAAGCTCAAACAGGCTGAAGCCGTGCGTGTGTGACGCCCAACAGCAAAACCACCAAGGGCACGAAGGAGCACAAAGGCTTTGTAATTTCCTTTATTTGTCCTTCGCGCCCCTGACGTTACATTTTCCCGCGCTGTCTCTTCCTCTGCTGTTCGTGGAGCATCCGAGGGTTCGCCAATGCATCACGGCGATGGTGAATCATCGCTGTTCCTGGGGGAGCAATAGCCGCTCTTTCAACTGATCGTCTTCTTTCGCCAGCTCCAGCAGCGGCTTGTGAACCGGTTCCAGCGTACCGTCTGGAAAGTAAATGGCCCCGCCGCCAAAAGGAATGCCTATTCCCCTCGCATCTGAAGGCGACATGTTCACCAGAGCGCGCAGGTCCCACCAGTCCTGCTCTTCGTCGTGCGCGGCCACATAGAACGGCGCAAATCCGAACATCTCAACCACTGCCGGCTGCGCCGCATTGCTGAGCGCGCCCCGGCCCAGCTGCACCGCACCGGCTGACACCCCGGCCAAAACCGCGCCATCGTAGCGCTTCTTCAAAAGCAGGTCCTTCAGCCCGTTCTGTCCGAATACCCGCCAGCCGTGTTCCGGATCGCCTCCTCCCAGCAGAATGAGGCTGGCCTCATCAAGGAACGCGCGATCCTCCTCTGCGAGCTGAGACGGCGCCATATGACAATGGCAAACCCCGGCCATTTCCATCGCCGCCCGGAACAAA
>JBLMYN010000384.1:0-7284 GCA_050258305.1 Actinomycetota bacterium | reverse complement strand
GCCGATGTCGGATAACCTGTAACAGGTCATAGCCAGGTACACGTGGCAGGTCCAGCGCGTAAAGCACAATGTCCGGGATCTCCTTTTGCAGATGAACTATCACATCGATTCCATGCTCGGCGGTGCTGACGCCGTATCCTGCCGCCGTCAGCACCAGCACGAGTTCGTCGCGTACTGCAGGCTCACCATCCGCCAGAAGAAGATTGAAAGCGGTTTGGTTCAACATCAACTACTCGTTTCTTCGCTAACCACAGCACCCGGAGATGTGCAAGCGCAAAAAAGAGAACCTATGCGCCAAATTGTGCCATTTAGGGTAGCCAGGGTCTGTATTCAACAGCACAGTTTTCTTATCGGGTTCCGACTTTCCGAAAAGCAGACGGCAAAAGGTTAGGGTTCGCTAATCTTTTAAGAGCACGTTCAATAGCGAAGAGTCGACCTTGAGGTCGCCGTCATAGTGGAGGAATCCCTCATTCCTGAACCGATGCATCAACATGTTCACCCGCGAGCGCGTTGTGCCAATCATGCCGGCGAGTGTTTCCTGGCTGATCTTGGGAATTACGAACACGCCTGTCTTTTGGTTGCCATTTTGCGCCAGCATGAGCAGAGCCCGAGCCAAACGCTTCTCCGTGGAGTTGAACAGATGATTGGCCAGTTCGTCCTGGATCCGCGCATTACGCTCCAGCAAAAAGCCAAGGAACAGGTCCGACACGGCTCGCTCCTGTCTGAGAACATTCAGCATTTGCGTATTTTCAATCCTGAACAGAGTTGAATCGGAAAGCGCGACAGCAGAAACACTTTGCAGGGACTGTTTACTCTTGAGGGATTCCTCTCCCAGAAACTGGCCGGGGCCGAGCAGCGCTATCGTTGCCTCCTTGCCGGTTTTAGAAGTGAGGCTGATTCTGAACTGCCCTTTACGGATGTAAAATACCGCATCGGCGCGATCACCTTGTGAAAACACGCGCTGCTTCTTCTTGATGTTGACGAGTCTTCCGATGTCTGGGTTTCGAGTGAGAAATTCTTCAAAAGACAGATTGTGCTGCGGTGGCTCTGATGGAGCAGGGGAAGTCGTTCTTTTTGTCCCGGTGCTCATGCCGCGGTCTTCACAAGTGAATTGTCGTTCTCAATGCATATAGGCGCTGTGATGTTGCTCACCTGACAGTCAGAAGAAGAATGATTGGAGTTCTCTTAGAAACCCGCTTTGGACGATTGCTCGTTGCTTCGCCTTGTCTGGATCATCAGCAAATCTGCTTCTCCGCTGGTTGCCGCGAGCTGTTTGCAATGGGAGCTTCCAAGTCCGCCCAGTTACAATATCCGGATTAGCCCGAGGCCTTTATCGCTATCAGATATGCTCAATTTCTACTCGTGATTACGCTCGTCTGCGCTCAAGTGAACGCCTATGGGCAGGATGCGGTGAGCGCGCAGCAACTCTTTTCCCAGGAACGCTGGGCGGAAGTAGTGGACAGGCTCGGCGCCGTCAGTGTCCGCTCCGCTGACCAGGAATACGAATACGGTGTTGCGCTGGCCCGTCTGAAACGCTGGAATCAGGCCCGTTCAGCATTGCTCCGCGGAAGCCGCCTTGCGCCGGGCGATAAGCGCTTTCCCATCGAGCTGGCAGGCATTGCCTTCAGCATTAAGCACAACCAGCAAGCGGCTGGTTATCTGCGCCGCGCATTGCGGCTGGATGCAGCAGACGACTATGCCAACAATTTTCTGGCGACCATCTACTTCCTTCAGGGGAATCTTGAAGCCGCGGTGAAATACTGGAACCGGCTCAGCCACTCCAGGCCGCAGATTGACGAACTGCGCAACCATCCACCGTTGCGCATCCGTCCAGCGCTGCTCGACCACGCATTTGCGTATGCGCCGGAGAGCGTTTTGCGACTTGCACAACTGCGTGCCAGCAACGCCCGACTGCACAATCTTGGAATCTACCCAAACTACCGGCTGGAACTGGTCGCGCGTGCGGATGGCCGGTTTGATTCCGTTTTTTGCGCCAGCGAACTTGATGGCTTTGGCAGCGGCAAGGCAGGAGCCCTTCTGCGGACATTTCGCGGGCTGCCGTTTCAGGAGGTCAGGCCCGAGTACGACAACATGGGCGGAAGAGCCATGAACATCGTGACGATTGCCCGCTGGGACCCCGACAAGCGGCGCTACGGCGCCCGGTTTTCCGCGCCTCTTGGCGAAGATCCGCAGTGGCGATACCGGATCGGCGTGGACGTTCGCAATGAGAACTGGGAAATCCGTAACGGCTTTACTGGTCCGGCGCCGATACAGGCGTCGCTGAACCTGCGCCGGGAAGAAGCAGGAGCAGAAATTTCACGCCTCGTCGGATGGAGATGGCAATGGCTTCTGGGAGCGAACCTCTCCAACCGTGACTTTCGCAACGTCGTGCCTGGCGCCACGCTGACGCCGGAACTGCTTGAGCATGGCTTTGAGCTTAAGCAAATTGCAGGGCTGCGGTATGAGATTCTGCGGTCTCCCGAAAACCGGCTGAACATTTTCGGGCACGGTAGCTCCCAGGCGGCGCGGCTGTGGTCGCGAGCAGGAGAGTCATTTGAAAAACTGCAGGCCTCGCTGGAGGCGCACTGGTTTCCTCAGGCGTCCGGCGATGACCTGGAGACGCAGTTGCGAGCAAGCGCGGGCAGAACGTTTGGCCGGCTTCCGTTCGATGAACTGTTCATTCTGGGGCTTGAACGCGACAACGATCCAATGCTCTCTATGCGCGCCCATATCGGCACGCGGCACGGCCGCAAGGGCAGTGCTCCGCTGGGCCGAAACTATTTCATTGCCAACTGGGAGACGGACAAAAACGTCTACAGTAATGGATTTCTCACGCTGAAGCTGGGGCCTTTCATCGACACTGGCAAGATTACTGATCCAGTATCCGCGCTCGGGACGCAAAAATGGCTGGTGGATACCGGAGCCGAGGTGAAGATACGCGTCCTCGGCGTGGGAGCAGCCTTTACCTACGGCAAAGATCTCCGTACAGGCAACAATGCATTCTATGTGACTCTGGCGCGCTGAGCGTCAATTTAAGATCCTCAGGGGTGATATGTAAATGACGCGCGCACTGATCATCGGCGGGACACGGAATCTGGGGCCATCCATTGTTCAAGCGCTGCTTGAACGTGGATATGACGTATCCGTCTTCAATCGCGGCAAGACGCGGGATGCCCTCCCCGGCACTGTGCGCAGACTGCACGGTGATCGCAGTGATCCATCGCAACTCAGAGCCGCCGTCGGGGGGCAGGAGTTTGATCTGCTGGTTGACACGACTCTCTATACCGGCGCAGAAGCTCAAGCAGCGGTTGAACTCTTTTCCGGCCGGGTGGGGCGATTTGTCTTCCTGAGTACCGGCCAGGTGTATCTATTGCGGCCGGGCCTCAATCGCCCGTTTAAAGAAGAGGATTATGCAGGGCCAGTCATGCCCGAACCGCCGCGCGAAAATGAGATTGACTATTCCAACTGGCTCTATGGCCACGGCAAGCGTCAGGCCGAAGATGTGTTTGTTTCCGCCTGGGCCGAGCGCGCTTTTCCTTACACCAGTCTGCGTTTGCCGATGATCAACAGCGAAAGGGACCATTACCATCGCATTTACGGCTACATCCTCCGTCTTCGTGATGGCGGCCCCATCCTGCTTCCTGACGGGCCCGGCTTGCCGCTGCGTCATGTCTACGGCGAAGACGTGGTACAAGCGATTGTTAAAGTTGCAGAAAGCGACTTTGCCCGGGGGAAGGTATGGAATATCGGACAGGATGAATCAATGCACCTGGATGAATTTCTCAGCTTGCTGGCGAAGCTCACTCGCAGGCAGTTGAAGATGGCTCGAATTCCCGGAGAGGTGCTGGAAAATTCCGGTCTGCTTCCGGATTGCTCCCCGTTCAGCGGCCGCTGGATGTCTGCACTGGACAACACGCGCAGCAAACTCGAGTTGGGAATGCTCTACACGCCCCTGCCCGTCTATCTGGAAAAGCTGGTCCGGTATTTCGCCAAAGAGCTGGACACGCGCATCGAAGAATACAGCCGGCGTGGCGACGAGTTGAAGCTGGCGCTTGAGGCGTAGGTCTGTGCCGACAAAAAGAAAGGTGGCAACAGCTTAATAGCTTCAGCCTGCGCCAGGAAATCAGCAATGCGGCCGTTACGGCATTGCCCGCTCGGCGACAGTTACTCTCTACCAATTTCCCGCTCAAAAAGATTTTCGGGCAATCGAGTACTTCTCGCGCACCACTAGCCGCGAGAAGCCCCAAGGACTGACGTCGGTGTACAGCATCCCCACTGTTTTACACAAATTAACCCATCACACCTGCGCTTTTACAGAAATTTACAGATGAGCAGAGTGATCTTTGCGCCCGCCGTGTTTTGTCTGATTACAAGCGGTCAGGAAGATATCGACCAGGAAGAGAGAAGGACACGGAGGACCTATGAAACCAATAAGAGCAATCCTGCTGAGCGCTGCGTTACTGACCAGCGGCGCAACGTTCGCGGCTGCGCAGGCCGTTGTGCCGGTGCAGTGGGGGTGGGGCTGGCAAAATCACAACGATGACCGCCAGGCCTTTCGTGACGGCTATCGCCAGGGACAGTGGGACGCACGCCAGGGGCGCAGGGCGGACTGGGATGATCGCTGCCGCTATCGCGAAAATGACGACCGCGTGGCTTTCCGCAACGGCTATTTCCAGGGATACAGGGAAGTAAGCGTCCAATACAGGCGCGGCGACGGCGATCACGACGGGGATGACGGCTACTCCCGCGGGAACCGGGGCGGATATGGAGCCTACGGCGGCAATGGCGGCTACGGAGGTTATGCGTTCAATGCGGCGCGCCAATATGGCTTCCAGGACGGCCTCAACGATGGCCGGGCGGACCGGAACACCGGGCACAGTTTCCGGCCGACGCATGACCGCAATTACAAGCATGCAGACCGCGGCTATGATCCACGCTTCGGTTATCTGAACCAGTACAAAGCTGCGTATCGCCAGGCGTACCAGCAAGGTTATCAACAGGGTTATAACAGCGGGGTTTGGCGCCGGCGGTAATCAAACGGAGTTCGGAAGGCGTAGGGCCGAACGTTTCCGACACACAGAAGAGATGCAGCCAATGCTGCATCTCTTTCTGCGCTTTAATCGAGAGCCTTTCCCTTGGTCTCAGGGAGTTGCGTGGCCATGAACATGGCGAGCAGGAAGGAAATTGCGGAAAAGGAAAATGCCCAACTGAGGTTTCTGGTTTGGGCAAGCCTGCCGATGGCATACGGAGCCAGCGAACTCAATGTGCGCGCGCCGTTGTAGGTGAAACCCAACGCGAGAGCACGAATGCGCGTAGGGAAGATCTCGCTGCCGATCAGGCCGGAGCCTGAGAAGAATCCCGTCCCAAAAAATGCTACCAGTGCGCCGAGCACCATGATGCTCCACTCAGATCGCGCCGCGGCGTAGATCGGCACCAGGATTGCGGCGCAGAGCAGGTAGACGATGAATGATCTTTTGCGTCCAAATTTTTCGGCGACCCAGCCAAATGTGATGTAACCGGGAAACATCCCAACCAGGTTCAGCACCAGAAGCAGGGTGGTGATCTGCATGAGCCCAAACCCTCTGCCTCCCTTGGATACAGGCAGACCCAGATACGGCGGAATCCAGATAAAGAGTCCCCACCATGCAAACAGGCCAAAGAAATTCAGGAGAAACAGGAAGATGGTGTGCTTGCGGAGGGCAGGTGAGAAGATTTCACTGAATCTGGCCGATGCCTTTGGCGCCGCCTGCCTGTGCTGCTTCCACATCTCGGATTCCGGAACCCCTTTGCGCATCCACAATGTAACCAGTGCTGGCGCAACCCCGATGAAAAACACAAAGCGCCAGTTCTGCGTGGCGGAAAGTATGAAACCCGCTGCCAGTGCCGCTGCCGCGTAGCCCCATGCCCAGGAGCTCTGCACAATCGCAATCGCTTTTGCGCGCAGATGATCGGGCCACGTTTCAGCCACCAGGGCGGCCCCGGTATTCCATTCGCCGCCCATGCCCAGCCCGAGCACAAACCGGAAGAACGCCAGAATGGGGATGGAGGTCGACAGGCCTGAACCGACTGAACAGAGTGAATAGGTCAAAATGCTGAGAATCAGGGCCCGGGTGCGCCCGATACGGTCAGCAATGAACCCAAACAGCACGCCTCCGATTCCCGAGGCCAGCAAGGTGAACGTGCCCAGCCATCCCGCGACGGACTTGCTGATTCCGAACGCCGTCATCACGTGAGCAATGACCAGGCTGTACAGCATCACGTCAAACGCGTCCAGCGCCCAGCCCAGTGCGGCGGCGACCAGGGTGCGCTTTTGTGCGGATGTGACCTCAGACAGGCGGAAGGTGGTGGTGGCCATCGGCCTGCATTTTAGCAGCCTTTCACGGCAAAGCCATTCCGGAGCCGTCAGGAACCAACTGCTTCGCGGGTGAACGAGGTCTTTGCAAGAAGAGCGAAGTACCTCCGGGCCCGGTGGACGTCCAGACCAATCTGCGCACGCAATGCTTCCACCGTCGGAAACTTGATCTCCGGACGCCGCCAGCGTTCAAAGAATATCTCCACTTCCGTTTGAGCGGTAACTTCCAGCGGATGAAAGTTGAGCAGATGTGTCTCTATGGCGAAGGAATCGTCGCCAAACGTGGGCCGGTTTCCGACGTTGGTGACCGAGTCGAAGACCTCAGATCCAACGCGGGTGCGCGTGATGTAAACACCGTTGCCCGGGGTGAGTTCGTCATATCGGCTGAGGTTGATGGTGGGAACGGTATATTTGTGGCCCAGGCCGCGCCCCCGCCCCGGGGCGGCGGTTACGCTGAACACGCGTCCGAGCAGCCGGCGCGCTTGCGTGACCTTGCCCTCGAGCAGCAGGCGGCGAATATGACTGCTTGAAACCGGATTACGTCGCAACATCATCACCGGATAGATCTTTACGGCAAAGCCGAGCTCCTGCCCCATCTCAGCCAGCCTCTGCGGCGTTCCCTGGGCCTTGTGGCCGAAGTGGAAGTTCTCCCCTTCGTGGACTTCTCTGGCGTGCAGCTTCTCGCAAAGAATGTGGCGCACGAAATCTTCGGCCGAAGTCATGGAGAAATCGCGGGTGAACGGGACCACAACCAGTGCCTCCAGGCCGAGCTCACCCAATAGCCGTTCCTTGGCTGGCTGGGGTGTGATCAGCCGGGGAGCAACGTCAGGGCGCAGAATGCGGAGAGGATGCGGATCGAATGTTACGGCGACTGCTTTGCTCCCGGTTTCGCGTGCTCGCCGCACCACCTCGCCTACAACCTGCCGGTGGCC
>JBLMYN010000383.1:0-27382 GCA_050258305.1 Actinomycetota bacterium | reverse complement strand
CGCCAAACTTCAACCAAGTCATCCAAACCAACGCGCAACAAATGCTCAAGAACGGAAGAAAGATCTTCCGGTTTGATACCTTTGGCTCCGAGGCCTTCTGGGGCGACGCGTTGAAGCTGCACGAGGCAATCGCCGGCGAGAAGAATGGTGGTGTCGGCCCGGGCGTCAGCCCCAAACTGGCGCTGAGCGTCGGCCTAAAGGTGGATGCTGATGCTATTCCCGCTCCCCTGGCAGCCAAGATCAAGGCTGGCCAGGTTAGCCTCGACGATCCTGCCACTACCCTGGCCCTCCTGAAACTCAATGCGGTGGTCGGGATCACCGGGTTCTTTGACAAACAGGGCAAGCTCAAGTCGATGGGCATTCAGTGTGCCTTTTGTCACTCAACAGTTAATGATTCCTTTGCTCCGGGCATTGGCCAGCGCCTGGACGGCTGGGCCAATCGCGACCTCAATGTCGGGGCGATCATCTCTCTAGCACCCAACCTCCAACCCATCGCCGATCTGCTCAAGGTTGACGTGCCGACCGTCAAAAAAGTCCTGGCCAGTTGGGGGCCTGGCCGCTTCGATGCCGAACTCGACAAGGACGGAAAAGCCTTTCGTCCCGACGGCAAACAGGCAGGCACCCTGATTCCGCCCGCGTTTGGGCTGGCCGGAGTGAACCTCCATACCTGGACCGGCTTCGGTTCCGTCCCCTACTGGAATGCCTACGTCGGCGCAACCGAAATGCACGGTTCAGGAACATTCTTTGATGCCCGACTAAAAGATAGCGGCCAATACCCGGTTTCGGCCCGGAGCAATGCCTGGAACATGCGCGGCTCGCCTGACAAGATCACGGCGAAACTGCCGGCGCTTCACTTTTACCAACTGGCGATTCCCGCACCCAGGCCGCCCGCGGGAAGCTTCGATAAGGCCGCCGCAGCCGAAGGGAAGATCCTTTTCAACGGTAAAGCCAGGTGCAGCACCTGCCATGTGCCGCCGCTTTACACCGAGCCGGGTCACAACCTCCATGCTCCTGCCGAAATTGGTGTGGATTCGTTCCAGGCGGACCGTTCGCCCACACATATGTACCGTACGGCGCCGCTGGCAGGCTTGTGGACCCATCAGAAAGGCGGGTTCTATCACGACGGGCGTTTTGCCACTCTGAACGACGTCATTAACCACTACGACACTTTCTTTAAGTTGGGATTGACGGACGCAGAAAAGAAGGAGTTGGTCGAGTTCTTAAAATCTCTCTAGCAGAATGGGCCGATGCCCTGCGCCCCGGGCGCTTAGGCACCGGCCTTTTTGCGTGTGGGAAACCCGCAACTGTCCGCGGTGGGCTGGGGCGACCAGCCTGGAAAGGGAAAAGCATGAAACGTGATTTGACGGAGAGGATCCAAGGTTCCAATACCGGATCCAGGCTGATAAAAGCTGTCAGCGCTCCTGTTGACGGATTCCTGAACCGCTTGTTTCAAACCACACCGCTGCGGCCAATTAAGCTTTTCTTCAACGGTTCCTGGCTCGGGCATCCTCTGCATCCACTTCTGACCGACATTCCGATTGGCGCATGGATCTTTACCGTCCTCCTCGATGTGCTAGGCCTCACCTGCCGTTTTCCCCAGGTTGGACTCGCCGCGGGCATTCTGGCTGGCATTGGCGTTGCAGCCGCGCTTGTGACAATTACAGCTGGACTCATGGACTGGATGGATGTTGATCCGCCGGAGAAAGCTGTCGGCGCTGTCCACGCTTCTCTGAACACCGTCGCCACCGTCATTTTCCTGGTCTCCTTCCTTATGCGCTGGCATGATCATTGGCGCATTTCCGTGGGAAGTTTTGTTGTCGCCTCCGCGGGTTTGTTGGTGGTAAGCGCTGGTGCGTACCTGGGCGGAAGCATGGTGTATCACATGGGCGTGATGATTAACCGTAACGCATATCGTAGCGGTCCAGCTGATTTTCAGCCCGCGTTGCCGGAGAGTGCGTTACTGGAACGAAAGCCAATGCGGGTTGAGGTTGCAGGCCAGCCGATTCTTCTCGTGAAATCCGGCGCCAAAATATATGCGCTTGGGGCGGTTTGCTCTCACTACGGCGCTCCCCTCAATGAAGGCAGCCTACAAGAAGAGACTGTCCGCTGTCCGTGGCATTTCTCGCGCTTCGCCCTTGACGACGGCAGTGTTCGGGAAGGACCCGCTTGTTCAGCCGTACCCAGCTATGAAGTCAAGCTCGTGAACGGGCAAATTCATGTGCGGATTCGCACATAACAAATTTGGGCGCACCTCACGTCTCTCCCCTTGAGCGGCCGGGGTTTGCGCGCACTCTCTTCTCCCATGTTCCAGACCGGCGGATCGCTCGCGGGGAACGATTCGCGGGAAGCTTCCTCCACAATGTCGATCTCCGGTTCATCACGGAGGGCTGCGCTGTTTTCTCCGGCGTGGCTGGCCAAATATCCTTATCGCGTTCCATGAAATCTCTCGATTCGAGAACGGAAAAACAGGAAGATCAGCCGATCCCTTGCACCGTCGTTGGTCGCCGGCCTTCGTCCACGACAGTAGCGGTTCGCCGGTGACGAGAGGACGATGCTCCGGGAAGGTTCGCGTTGCCTCCCGCCCGTTCCCCGGCTTCGGTTCAGCGTTTCACACCTCGAACAGCGCTGTTCGGACCATATCGTGACCCGACAGGTGGGATTCTATTGACAAAGAGCGGTGACTTTGTTCCCAGCGTCGGCTCAACATACTGCAACTTACTTTCGTGAATTGACATCTTTTCATTGAAGCGCAACACTGGAAGGTGAATCTCTCTTCTGTTCTATCTCGGCATAACTCAGGATCGCGGTGCAGACGTGAGCCGTGACAAGGGTCAACAGGAGTCCCAGCAGGGTCCCGATTTGCCTTCAACCAGTGAAGCCACGAAGACACCCTCCGCGCCAGCCAACGGGAATGACCGAACCCTGAGCTGGTATGCGGCGAGAGAGCCGGTGGTTATCTTTGTTCTTTCGGCGATCGCAATTGTGTGTTTTTTCCTTGTGAGTACGCTCTCCGGAGTCTACAAGCGCCAGTTGAATGAACGCGGAATGTCGTGGTTCAGCCGTGGCGAAAACGATCTGCAGGCCGGCCGGATCGCCCGGGCGGTGGTGGACTTTCAGGCGGCATTGACGTACTCGCGTGATAACTATCAGTACGAGCTCAGGCTGGCGCAAGCCCTGGCGTCATTGAACAGGACGGAAGAGGCGCGCGCTTATCTGCTCAATCTGTGGCAGCGGGAGCCGGAAAATGGCTCAGTCAACCTGGAACTGGCGCGAATCTACGCCGGAAAAGGGGATGTAACGCAGGCGTTGCGCTATTATCACAATGCGATCTATGCCGTTTGGAGCGGTGATGCCGAACCCAGGCAGCTTTCCGTCCGGCTTGAGCTGGTTAAGTTTCTCCTGGATCGAAAGGCGTTCAACCAGGCCGAATCTGAGCTCATTGCGGTGGGCAGAAGTATTCCGGAGGATCCCACGTTGCAGATGCAGATTGGCGACCTGTTTATGAGGGTGCCGGATTATCAAAGGGCGCTTGCGTTGTATCAGCAGGCTCTGAAGAGTCAGCCCCACAGCCACGGGGCCCTGGCAAGAGCCGGGCGCGCCGCTTTCGAACTTGGCCAATATCGCCTGGCTGACCGCTATTTGGCGGGGGCAGTATCCGCCGCACCGAATGATATTGAAAGCCTGGACCTGTTGAGGATGGCAAGAACGATTCCCAAAATGGACCCCTATAATTTCCTGTCATCAGCAAAGCGGGACCGCATGGTTCTCAGCGATTTCAATACTGCCGGCGCGAGACTGAGCGCATGCATGAATACTGTGCCAAAGGGTGCGGCTGCCGGACCATCGCTGCAAGCGTTATCCGGGCAATGGACGGAGATGAAGACCCGGCTGAACTTGCGCAACCTTCGCCGGCATCCGGATTGGACAGATTCAGCAATGGACCTGGTTTTCAACATTGAACGCCAAACCGCGAATGCATGCGGCACGCCAACCGGCGATGATTTAATGTTGCTGCTGATCGCCAAGAGACATGAGGGCAGCTAGCGTGGAAAGTGTTTCCGTAAACAACGTACCCGAACCGCCATTGGAGAATGGAGAACTGGACAACCTGCCGGAGCCGGACCAGGCCTCAGCCACCCACACTTTTCTGGGATTTGTATTTCGTGAGGAGAGATTCTTTCTAATCCTTTCGGTGTTCATTGGCATCTTTTCCGGTCTGGCGGTGGTGTGCTTTCGCTTTGCAATTGATTTCTGCCGCATACATCTTTTGGGAGCCGAAATCGGTGCAAGTGGTCTCCGGCTGATACTGGCGCCGACCATCACGGGCCTGGTCATTGGCGCGCTCGTGCTCCACGTTTTCCCGCTTGCCCGAGGCAGCGGCGTCAATCAGACCAAAGCCGCTCTGTACATCTACAACGGCTATATTCCGTTCCGAACGGCCATTGGTAAATTCATTACCGCCGCCCTGGCCATCGGGTCAGGTCAGTCGCTTGGTCCTGAGGACCCCTCTCTTCAGATCGGGGCAGGGTTTGCCTCCGCTTTGGGCCGCAGATTGCATCTTTCCCGCGACCGCATGCGCCTGATTGCTCCGGTTGGCGCTGCCGCCGGATTAGGCGCGGCGTTCAATGCTCCCATTTCTGCCGTGCTGTTCGTGATTGAAGAAGTCATCGGGCGCTGGAGCGCGGGCATTCTTGGATCGGTGGTGCTTTCTGCTGTTTCCAGTGTCGTGGTGATGCGCTGGTTCCTTGGCTCGCAGCCGTTCTTTCGTGTCCCGCCGGTGGAATTGATTCGGCCGGGCGAATTGATCGCGTACGCAGTACTCGGGGTTGCCGGTGGACTGGCTTCCGTCGTTTTCGCCGGGGGAATCGGCACGCTGCGGCCTCGTTTGAAGAGCATGCCTCGCTGGACCCAGTATTTTCAGCCCGCAGCCGCGGGCCTGGTGATTGGCTGCGTTGCGCTTCTTGGCGCGCCTCAAGTGCTGGGCGCCGGATACGATTTCATCGATCAGGCCATTCACAACCAGTTCACGTGGCAATTCTTAGGGGTGCTGGTAGGCCTGAAGATTCTGGCAACGATTGTCTCCTTCGTCAGCGGCACCCCCGGCGGGATGTTCGCCCCGACTCTATTCATTGGGGCCATGCTGGGCGCGTTTGTCGCCGGCCTGGAGCATCTTCTGTTTCCTCATCTAGCCATCTCTGCGGGAACGTACGCCATGGTCGGTATGGGCGTCTTGTTTGCCGGGTTCCTGCGGGCCCCGATGACGTCTGTGTTCATGGTGCTGGAAGTCAGTGGAAACTACACCATCATTCTGCCCGTGATTGTCGCGAACACATTTGCGTACGTGATCTCCCGCGCACTGCAGCCCGTGCCGATTTTTGACATGCTGACCCGCCAGGACGGCCTCGACCTGCCTTCCATGGAAGAAGAGCGCGAGCAGAGCATTCTGCGGGTCGAGGATGCCATGCGCGTGAAGACAGGGCCCGTGCTGGATGGAGAGCAGTCGCTCCAGCGCGCGGTTCAGCAGTTGAAAGAAATTGAATCCGGAAACCTGCTTGTCCGTATGCGGCCAGCGGGATGGAACACCATTGACGTACGCGAACTCAGAACCATGCTGGCTCAGGGCAAGCAGGAAGTGAGCCTGCGGTCTGTTTTGCCGATACGCCAGATTCCCTACCTTCACCCCGATCACTCGCTCGATACCGCCTTGCGTTACGTATACCGCTGGCCGGTTTTGCCGGTCGTCAGCCGTGCAGATACCAGCAAACTCGAGGGGGTAATTTCCAAAGAAGACATACTCCACCTGTACCAGGAGCTCGAAGAAGATCTCAGTGAAGCTCCACAATAGCCCTCATAAGCGCTGAGGTGGTGATATTGGAGCTTGGGTCGGCAGCGCATCGAGCTTGTCTCTTGCTCGCGCGATCGCGGGTTCGCGGTGTTGCTCTGGCAGGATCTTACCGGCGGAGAGGGGGAGATTCAAGTCTCCGACTTTCGCGATCTTCCGATTCAATCAGATACCACTATTTACTAAATCCACGAACGTTTAGCTATTTTCAGGGGCCCCAATCGAATCAACCTGCTCGTTCATCTCAAATGTGCGGACCGGAATTGTGGACACCAAGGCTTGGCAGCAAGCGTTGCAAAACGGACACCACGAACCGCTGGAAGCCCTTCATGAGACGATTCCGGCCTCAGGTTGACGACTCCTGCCATCGCCTAAGCTCCGAATGACGAGCAATGCAGCTAGACACACAAGTAAATGCTTCATTGGATGACCAATGTCTGTCCCAACGCTTCGGTAAATGTCCTGCTGGAAGAACTCAACGATGCGAGCAACTGCATAAACCGCCAACGCCCAGCGCAGACCCGCAACGCCTTCCGTCCGGTCAGGGCGAGTGAATACGATCAGGGCACTGAATCCGGCGGTGCATCCCTGCATGGCTGCATAAGGCACCAGGTTTTCGCGTCCGTTGGTGGCCGTGAAATACCAGTAAAGGACTGATGCAGCCGAAAACAATACGGCAGGCGCCAGCAACGCGCTGCCGAGGCTCGTTTGAAAATATTCATTTACAACAGTGCAGGCAAATGCCGCCAGGCAAATAGAAATAGGCAGTCGATCTAACAGGAGGTGGCCTGTAGAAGGCGACCAATGATACAAGATTGAGCCTATGCCCACCGGAATGAGGGAGAGTACGAAGGCTGCGAAAGGCAACCTCCGAGCGATGCGCCAATCGCCGATCGATGAAATGCCGCTAACCCCGAGCACCAGGAAGGGAATACTTGTCAGCACATTGAGGAGGGTTGAAAAATCCGCAGTGCGCACATTTCCCACTACGGAGATACCAAAGGGAATCACAACAAGGTGCACGTATCCACTACTCCAGCCTCCGCTTCGGGCACTACAGCTGAAGCGGCGGGCAGTTTCCCCGCCAGATCGGCAAAAACCAGCCGCGGAAACGTCATTGTTTCATGAAACGCGCATATCGCCAAGCAGCAGAAATCAGCAGCTCAGACTTCTCACATCCTGAAGAAACGGAGGTGCTCGCTGCATGATTTCGGCCGCTACCTCCACGTCGTCCTCGGTGTACAGCAGGCCGGAGCCTTCGTCATGATCGTTCCGAGAGATCTGACGCCGTCGTCTAGTTCACGCGCCGCCTTGAATTCGGCCTCGACTTTGCTCTTCAACTCTGAAACGGTTTTCTGGAGCGACTCCCGTCCCTTGTCAGACAGTTTTCCGCGGGCCAGAAATCTGTACCACTTTCTCAGCAGATCAATCCTGGAACGATTCACGTATACCAGATAGAAGCTGGGAGACGGGTCTGCCTCTTTCCTGTCGAAGAGCATGGTCAATGCCAGCGATGCTTCCATGTAATGATTGGCATAAATCTGTTTGGAGGCAATCAAAAATGGAGGGTTGTTGCCCTGATGGTGGTATATGATCAGGTCGGTCATCGCTGTGATCGTTTTGAGCTTATGACTGTAATTCTCTTTGGACCAGTAAAGAAATCTCTCCACCCCTTCCAGTGGGACATCCGGAAAGCCGCGCAGGTAATCGCTGAACTCAGGAGCGTACGCGAAAACATTGGCCGATCGATCAAGGAGTTCGGCAAATTGGGCTGCGCATTCGACCGCTTTATTCTTATCAGCGTAGACAATCATCGCTTTGTTGCCGTTTACCTCGTAGGCTCCGGCGTAATCCACCAGGAAGCTCCGCATGATCGCGCTTGCCTGTTCCCCAATATCCGGCGCGGAGAAATCGAGCCTTTGCATGAGTTCCATCTGGCCTCTGGATAATTTGAGGTGGCAATGCCCGGGCTTGCACGCTGCCAGTTCTTGTATTTCCCGGGGAAGCAGCGTGAGGCCGCTCATATCTTCTGGTTGTGGAGGGTTACTGAATTTCCTGGACAGCAGTACGGCCTCGCTCTTCTTGTGGCGCTCTATATCGCGAACACGAGCAATAAAAAATTCCTGCGTTGCCTGGATTCGGACCGCAGCAACCGCTGCAACTTCATGTTTGCCCGGTTTGAGAATCTTGACCACGACATCTCCACGGTTGACGTGAAGAATCTCGTCGTGCGAGAAACCCACCGTGCTCAAGAACTGTTGCGGTTCGCGGCGCTGCTGGCTGGCAGCAGCGGCGTGGAACAATGCGCACATCAACAACAACGTTGCACTGCCGGAAGCAAGGCCCGCTCTACTTCTAAATAAATGGGCAAATCTGAGAATCATACAATGCAGGCGAGCTGCCCATTTCACTATCCACCTTCCTGCAGGATTTGCCTGTGCGTCACATTACAGGGTTGTGTGACGCCCGCATTGCTGCCGGGAAGCCCTGGTCGCAGATAAGCGCAAAGAATCAAACGAAACAAGCGTTTTGAGACATGTTCCCCGGTACACGAGCAGGCGCCATCACCGATGCCGGGATTCCTGCCAGAAATGCGATTGGATTGTCGAGAACGAGGACGTGCTGATAGCGTGTCGCGCTCACGGCAACTCCGAGGCTGAGCTCCGACGCATCCGTTGCCAACCTTCCCACACCACATGTGATACAGGTCACCGCGTTGCCCATCGGATAACACTTAAATGTTTCTAGAAGAGCCGGGAAGGCCGCACAAATCATGTGCCAAGGGGTGCTGTATGGCCCACTCTCCACTTCCTGCGCGAGTTCTCGAACGCCACGCCGAACTCACACAGGCGCACGAGGAAGCAGCAAGGAGTTCAGCGCTGCTCAACAAAAACTTGTCGGGCGCATTTCAGGTTGATGTAGCCGAGACGCAGAAACAGGCGATAAAAATCCGCTCCGCTCTCCAGGCGGTTGCACGTGCCGAGCGAGGCTGCGGCGCCTGTTACGGAATCGATCACACCTTCTCCGAAACGTACGACAAAATGCTGCAGCATCACCGGCTTGCGTTTCTGGATTTTGAACGGCTATCGCATGAATTGGAGACACCTCCTTTTCCTCGCTCGAGTGACATCGCCGCTCTCGCCGCCGATATCGAACGTCATCTGAATCTGGCGGAAGAGGCTCATGAAAGAACCTTCGGGTTAGTAAGCCTCACGAATCAGCGCTAAACAAATAACCCGCCCCATGGAGCCATGGGGAATTCGAGGATCAACCGCAATTGACACGAGGTGCAATGTGAATATTGAGAGCATGATGACGAAACAGCCTCTGTGCTGCAGCCCTGCTGCTACTGTGCAGGACGTTGCACGAATGATGAGAGAAAACGATGTCGGCGCTATTCCTGTGGTATCCGACCTGGTTTCAAAGAAACTGGTCGGCATTATTACGGACCGTGATCTGTGCATCTCGGCCATGGCAGACGGAAAGGATCCGCAGACGACATCAATCGCCGACTACTTTACAAAGACAGTTATAACGTGTGCGCCGGAAGAGACGCTGGAGGCTTGTGAGCAAAAGATGAAGCAATACAGAATCCGGAGGATTCCCGTGGTGGACAAACAGAACTCCTGCGTTGGGATCGTAGCGCAGGCGGATCTCGCTCGCGTGGACCGGCCGGAGAACTTCCAGGCTCTGATCGCGGAGATCTCAAGACCGAACGTGAAAAGGTTCGCACATGTTGCGGTGGCATAAGAGCGAAGCAAACAGGGCCGGCCCGGGCGTCCGGTCCCGTTGTTTTGCTCGATGAGTGGAAAGCTATCCCTGAGGCAGATGCGTTCTGCCGCAATGGTTTTAATGAAGGGTGCGAGAGCCACAGGAGTCATCATGAAGACAAGCGATGTAATGACAAATTTCCCGTTGCAAATAACCTTTCGGAACGGAACACTGCCGCCGGCTGCCGAATTGTGGATTCGCCTGGAGGCAGCCAAGCTCGAAAAGTTTTATGGCCGGATCATGGGCTGTCGTGTACAGGTGGGAAGCCCGCACCGGCATCATCGTTGGGGCAGTCACTACCATGTACGTATTGATCTCACTGTTCCTGGTGGTGAACTCGTAATCAAACACGAACCCAGTTTGAAAGCTCGGGCACGGCAATCAGATGAACTTGAGTTCAAGAAGCATTTTGAGACCAGCGCCCCTCATAAACAACTGCGGAATGCCATCGACGATGCCTTCAAGGCTGCTGCCCGTCGACTCCAGGATTATGCCCGGCGGCAGCGGGGCGATGTGAAACATCTGGAACTGCCTCCGCGAGCCCAGGTCAGACAGCTTTTTCGGGACCAAAACTACGGTTTTCTGGTGACGGCGGACGGACGGGATGTTTATTTCCATAAAGACAGTGTCCTCAACAATGCCTTTGGCCGCCTCAAGATCGGCACGTTGGTCAGTTTTGCCGAGGAACAGGGCGACCAAGGACCGCAGGCGAGTACCGTTCGCATTGTCGCGAAGCAGGGACCGCAGCGAACCCGGAGATCCCTGGCTGCGTAAATTGGTGCAACTGATGTCGATACTCACTTCACCGAAACTCCGAGCGCCAGCAATGAAGCAAAGGAGAGATAGATCATGTTTCCCGACAGAGTGGACGCGGGCAAGAAACTTGCACAATTATTAATGCAATATGCCGGTCGCGATGATGTGGTTGTGCTTGGAATTCCGAGGGGAGGTGTGCCAGTAGCCTTTGAAGTCGCGCAGGCGCTTCATGCACCATTTGACATTCTGCTGGTAAGAAAGCTCGGCACTCCGGGCCGGGCGGAATTGGCAATGGGAGCAATCGCCAGCGGCGGAGTACGGATCCTGAATGAAGAAGTGGTGCGTTCTTTGGGAATCAGCGAGTCCGAACTCGAATCCGCAATCGCAAAGCAGCAGGCTGAGCTGCAGCGCAGGGAGGAACTGTTTCGTGGCGTGCGGTCTCCCACGCCTGTCCGCGACAAGATCGTGATTCTCGTGGACGACGGAATTGCGACCGGTTCAAGTATGCTTGCGGCCATCAATGCCTTACGTTCGCTTCAGCCAAAAAAGATTGTGGTGGCCACACCCGTAGCACCATCTCATGCCACTGCCCAGATGAAAACCCTTGCGGATGAGTTTGTGTCCGTGATCAGCACGGAATGGTTTTTTGGCATTAGCCAATTCTACGGGAGCTTTCCCCAAACCGGCGACGAGGAGGTCCGCGATCTGCTCAGCCGCGGCGGCAAGCTGGTCCCGGCGGTAAAGGACGCCGCCTAACGACGCGGCACGTGTGACTTGTCCTCGCTGTCAGTCTGGCCTCTCCCGCAGCAATCTGCTCATAGCAGATTTGGTTCCGCGACGAAAAGGAGCCGCCATGATTCACACAGAAAATCCTGCGCAGCCATCGACTACCACTGTGCACATCGCCCTGGGAGAACTCACGTTACACGGAGATCTCCTGATCCCAAAACAAGCCCTGGGACTTGTCATCTTTGTTCATGGAAGCGGCAGCAGCCGCTTTAGCCCGCGAAACAAGTACGTGGCGGGTGAGCTGAATAAGGCCGGACTTGGCACGTTGCTTTTGGACCTGTTAACGGAAGATGAACAGCAGATCGATGTCGAAACGATGCAGTTCCGGTTCGACATACCGTTGCTGAGCGCGCGCACCACTCTGGTAGTGAGTTGGGCCCTGCGTCAGCCGGAAATGTCCCGCCTGCCGGTCTGCCTTTTTGGCGCCAGCACTGGAGCGGCGGCTGCACTGATCACGGCGGTCACCATGAAGGACCGAATCGCTGCCGTGGTATCCCGGGGTGGCCGTCCGGAACTGGCAAAAGATGTTCTCAACAGAGTGGAATGTCCCACGCTGCTGATTGTTGGTGGGGAGGATGACACCGTACTGGCGCTGAATCAGGGCGCGATGGAACTGTTGCGGTGTCGCAGGAAACTGCACGTTGTTCCCGGTGCTACTCACCTGTTCGAGGAGGCGGGCGCACTGGAGGAAGTAGCGACAGTCGCCGCAGAGTGGTTCGTCGACAATTTGAGGCCAGCGATCGGGAAGAAAGGGTCTCCCTGGAGATGGAGAATGTAGCGAGTTCGGCGGGAGCTGGTGTGCGGCGGTGGGAACACTTCGAACACATGGCAGATATGGGCGTCCGCGGGATGGGCTCGTCGCGCGAAGCAGCATTCGAAGAAGCGGCGCTAGCAATGTGTGCCGCCATTGCGGATCCTGCATTGGTACGTCCTGAGACAATGGTTGCAGTCGACTGCAACGCGAAAGAAGACGAGTTCCTGCTTGTAGACTGGCTGAATGCCCTTGTTGCCGAGATGTCGGCCCGCCGTATGATTTTCCGCAGGTTCGAGGTCGAGATCATTGATGGCCATCTGCATGGCCGAGCATGGGGTGAGGTTGTTGATCCTTCCCGTCATCATCCAGCGGTTGAAGTTAAAGGAGCGACTTTGACTGAGCTGAAAGTGGTAAATGACAACGGCCTTTGGACGGCGCAATGCGTCGTTGACGTTTAGCCAGGAACTTCTCCCTGAGGCAAGAGACGTGGACCTGCAACGCCTAAAACGCAAATCCGAAACTGAATGGTGGATCGAGCCTTTCGGGAAAATGCGGGTTCCTGGCGTGATTTTTGCCACTGAACAGCTTGTGCGGGCTATGGATGAGAAAGTCCTGGAACAGGTAGCTAATGTCGCGACCCTGCCCGGAATCATCAAAGGTTCCTTTGCCATGCCGGATGCGCACTGGGGATACGGCTTTCCCATCGGCGGAGTGGCGGCCTTTGATCCCGAGGAGGGGGGCATCATTTCAGCAGGTGGAGTCGGTTTCGATGTGTCCTGCGGAGTGCGAACATTGTTGACTGGGCTGAGGACCGAGGATCTTGCGCCGTACAAACAGCAACTCGCCCATTCTCTTTCCCGTACGATTCCTGCGGGTGTGGGCAGCACCGGCAGGCTCCATCTCAGCGAACAAGACATGACGGCCATGCTTCGGGGCGGCGCGCAATGGGCGGTGCACCAGGGTTACGGACATCTTCAAGACCTCGATCGCATAGAAGAACACGGCCGCATGGCAGGAGCAGAGCCGGAACATGTTTCCCAACAGGCGCGACGGCGGATGCAGGATGAAGTTGGGACGCTTGGATCCGGCAACCATTACCTTGAAGTCCAGCATGTGTCAGAGATCTATGACGAGCCGGCTGCAGCCGCTTTTGGGATTCGTAAAGGAGATGTCGTGGTCAGCATTCACTGCGGTTCACGCGGCCTGGGCCACCAGATTGGAACCGAGTTTCTCCGCGAGATGGCAGAGGCTGATCCTTCGTTCCACATTGAATTGCCTGACCGGGAACTTGCCTGCGCTCCCATACGCTCGCCCCTTGGAGAACGCTACCTCGGCGCCATGCGCGCCGCAATTAATTGCGCCCTTGCCAATCGCCAGGTTCTCACGCACCTTACACGTCAGGCTTTCGAAGAGATATTTCCTGACGCAGAATTGAACCTGCTCTACGATGTTTCACACAACACCTGCAAGCTCGAGTCCCACCGCACGGATGGGCGTGAAGCCAGGCTGTTCGTCCATCGCAAAGGCGCAACCAGAGCATTCGGTCCACATGTAACAGGTTTGCCGGTACCTTACAGCAGGTCGGGCCAGCCAGTTCTGATAGGGGGTACCATGGGTACCGCTTCCTATGTCCTTTGCGGTACGGATGCCAGCGAAGGGCGGGCTTTCAGTTCTGCGTGTCACGGGGCGGGCCGCTCGATGAGCCGGCATGCGGCAACCAGAAAGTGGAGTGGGCGACGGCTGGTCGATGAGCTCGCAGCGCAGGGCATCATTGTGAAAAGTCCCTCACTGCGTGGTGTCGCCGAAGAGGCGCCGCTTGCTTATAAGGACGTGGATGCAGTCGTCGATGCAACCGACGAAGCGCAACTTGCACGAAAGGTAGCCAGGCTTCTTCCCCTGCTGGTGATCAAGGGATAAACCCTTGCGTGGAATTACTCCGCGCTTGTTCCCATCACAGGTATCGTTGTTCAATGAGTTTGTTGAGCACCCGTTGCGCCGCCAAACCTGGACTTTCCTGGTTTCCTGAGATCACCAGGTCCGGGTTTTCTGGCGGCTCATATACGGCTTGCAATCCGGGAACTGTGCTGGTTGCGCCTTCCTTTGCTTTCTTGTAAATGCCCTTAACGTCTCGCTTCATGCAGACATCGAGAGGGCAGTCGACGTAAACCTCGAGAAACCTGGGAATCGACTGGCGGGCGCACTCGCGATAACTGCGCCGGTTGGCAGTGGCGTCAAAAATGACGGGAACCCCATGCTCTACGAGGAGCTTACCGACATACGCTACCGCGTGATAGAAAACATCGCGTTCCTCCTCAGTATAAGCGGGCCGAGGGGTGAAAACGCGCCTCAGGGCATCGGATTCGAGGATGGCGACATCAACTCCTCGGGCGCTGAGTTCAGCGGCCAGTGCGGCGGATACGGTTGATTTTCCGGAACTGGGCAGGCCCGTGAACCAAACTGCGAACGCCGGTCTCATTGGAAACGGCTGCAGTATTGGCTGACGAGTGATGGATCGAAGCGTTCCGCTTCCAGCACTGCGCGGATTAAAGAAAGCAGTTTTTTCCGGATGGGGCTAGATAAGCTGGGATACCACACAGGGCTGGCCATTACCAGACCGCGAAAAGCAAAAAAGGGCGCTATTACCTCGAGCATCTCCCGATCGCCGCTCTTTTCCAGGTACCGGTCCCAGAAGCGCTGAAACAGACGAGCGAAAACACCTTCGAATTGCTCGCTCTGCTGCAAGGAGAAGAAAACATAGTTCAGGGTCATGGACGCAATGTCGTTTGCTGGATCGCCGTACTCTCCTCGGGAGCGATCCAGCAACCGGAAATTTACGCCGTCTTGAAACAGGATGTTCCAGGGGTGAAAATCTCCGTGAATCTGCCGAAGCCGGTGTGTGAAGTTCTTTAATCGCCATCGCCACTTGACGCAAAAGTGTTCAATCAACTCCAGCAGTGATGGCGTGAGAAAAGGATGGTCAGGCGGATAGCTGTCCATCAGGCCCATGATGCACTCGCCATGTCCGACTAACTCACGGACGTGCCGGATATACAAACCCGGTTGGAGCCCGCGCGTCTGATGAATCTGGACCAGGTAGTCGCATAGTGCATCGCAGCGGGCGAGATCGAGCTGCGTCAACTCGCCGCTATTCTTTAGTCGCACCAGATCCGCAGAATAGGGTTTACCCTCGACGTACTCCGTGAGCAGGAAAAATTCTTCTGCTTTGCCGAGAGAGATCATCCTGTGATCCGGTGTGAAAGCACCGACATCGAATGATTGGACATGCTGCGGAAGTTGGTTGAAAGCCCCGTGTTCCCAGAGAAGGGCCTGAGCGCGGTCCGCCATATGCTCGTGCCCGAATGGACCGGCAGTCATCGTGTGCAGGACCGCCGTACGATGTTGCCCCTCGACCAGATAATCAATTCGAATCGGGACACCATAGCCGTAAGCCTTGATGGAAGTTGCTTCTGCCTTCTCGCCCAAATTAGAGATTTCGACCACCGATACTGTTTTTCCGAGAAGGTTGCGGAGATACTGCTCAATGTCCTGCTGGATGGCTGGGACTGTTGCGCCGGAACTTGTGGCGGACGGGTTTGTGCCGGCCTCGGCCGATTGAGTTGAAACTGCGCCCTTCACGAATGATCAACCTACTACCAACGCTACGAGCATGTATTGTTGGCGGCAGTGAGCGCCATCACAGAAGCATATGTCGCCGGCATGGAGGGGCGGTCCCGGAAACACTCGTGCATCTCAAAAATCGCTTCGCGTGA
Organism: Actinomycetota bacterium; assembly: GCA_050258305.1. Classification (GTDB taxonomy): domain Bacteria; phylum Acidobacteriota; class Terriglobia; order Terriglobales; family Acidobacteriaceae; genus Angelobacter. The sequence continues at coordinate 11,700 of JBLMYN010000383.1, read as the reverse complement.
ATGTGCAATGTCTCCGGGATGGTGTGATGCTGATCACCGCAGTGCGCATCGTCAGCGCCGAGACTTGTATCGTAAGACCCATACCTTTGGCCCAGAGCAGATGCTCGGGAACAGCGCGGTTGCCGGCAGGGAGTAGTCTTGATGGAGGCAATCTCGTCGCAAACGGAGAAGCGGAACAGCGCCGCAGCTAATGGCTTTGGCAAAGCAGGGGAGTTTACTTCAAAAAGGTCGATTTCTGCATTGCCATGGATCATACTCCTGACAGTTCTGCTGGCTGGCATCTTTCTGATTCGCCCGGCAGAAGTCCATTTGCGTGTTATTTCAGTGATTGTTCGGTTTTCTGATCCTCAGTACAGGGGACTTGCCACCCATTTTGCAAGCCATAAAGTGAGGGAAGAAACTGCGATCATCCAGACCGAATGGGGACCTCTCAAGTACCGCATTTACACTCCGCTGAACGTAAGCCATCACGGTGGGCTCCTGCTTATCCACGGCATTCATCGCGAAGGCATTGAAGAACCGCGCCTCATCAATTTTTCACGCGCTTTAGCCGCTGCCGGAGTTGAAGTATTGACGCCTGAGCTGAGTGATTTAACCGATTACCGGGTGACATCTCACACCTCTGACGTAATTGGCTATTCAGCTGAATTTCTGTGCAGCCGGATGAATCAGCGGAAAGTTGGCGTGGTCGGTTTGAGTTTTTCGGGTGGACTCGCATTAATAGCCGCTACTACACCGCGGTACGCTGCGAGAATGGGCTTTGTGCTGGCCCTCGGTGCTCACAGTGATCTTGCGCGCGTCGCACGCTTCCTGGCAACAAACGTCGTCGAAATGCCCAACGGGAACTCTCGTAATGAAAACGCGCATGAATACGGCGCTCTGGTTGTCGCATATTCGCATGTGGAAGACTTCTTCCCGGTGGCAGACGTCGCAAACGCGCAGCAGGCGCTGAAGCTCTGGTTATCGGAAATGCCTGACCAGGCCCGGGAACTCATCACCAGGCTGTCACCACAAGGGCAGGAGAGATTTGAGCAACTGTTGTACCATCGCGACCAGCTCAAGGGAATGCTCCTGCGGTCAATACAGCTGCATGAAAATGAGATGGCAGCTGCATCACCATCGGGGCGGCTGAGCAATCTCACCGTTCCCGTTTACCTGTTGCATGCAGCTCGCGATGACGTGATCCCCGCATCTGAGAGCCTTTGGCTCCGCAGCGAGATTCCCAAAAAGCAGCTACGTGCCGTGCTTATCAGCCCGGCAATCATCCATGCTGACGTCCAACAGCAGACCTCGCTCTGGCAAAAATGGCAACTCGTGAACTTTCTCGCCCACGTGCTCAGAGATGTTGATCGCCTGGGGGATCAGGAGCTCCTTTCTCCCATCCTGCAAAACCATCTGCGGTCTCAGGCTTCCAGCAGGCAAGATATGTTCTCCGGAATGCATGCGGTAGTGGATCTCTTTTTCCGTCCAGAAGCTGTCGCTGACGGTCACGCTGGTCTCCAGATTGACAATCCTGAGATCCAGTTTGATACGGTCCAGTTGCGTCAGCGCGTCTCCCCAGACGTATCTGTAATCCACCGGACGTGGAATGGAGCCGTTTCGGGTAATCGCCAATTCCACGTACTTGCGCGCATCCTGCAGATAAGGTTCGCGAAGTCCGGATTTGCCCGGGTGTGGCATTACCTGGTCCACACCCCGGCCCGGCATGACATCACCGCAAAGAAAAATCCTGAGGGACATTGGATGCGCGCTCCTGACACGCAATTCGCGATTGGCCGCTTCAGATCCGTCAGCTTGTGGGCACCGGTGATGCAGGTCACATACTCGCGAGTCGTATCACACAAAAATTTTACTAGAGCTTTTTGAAGCCGGTTGGGATTTGATCGGCGGGACGACGCCCGGCCAGGTGACAAATCGCTGGTGAGAGGTTGTATGTTGTTTCCTGGAACCTGCTCCGGCCTTCTCACCGACCTCTATGAGTTGACCATGGCGGCCGGGTATTTCCAGAAACATTTTCAGGCTCGCGCCACTTTTGAGCTTTTTGTCCGCCATTTGCCCGAGCATCGCAATTACCTCATTGCGGCCGGACTGGAGCAGGCGCTTGAATTCCTGGAAAAAGTTCGTTTCTCGCATTACGAGATAGCTTACCTCCGGGCCATGCCGCTCTTCCGCCATGTTCAGCCGGAGTTCTTCGAATACCTTGCTGATTTCCGGTTCACCGGGGACGTCTGGGCCATGCCCGAAGGCACCATCTTCTTTCCCGGCGAGCCCCTGCTACGGGTGACCGCTCCCATCATTGAAGCGCAGCTGATGGAGACAAGTCTGCTTTCCGCGGTGCATCTGCAGACTCTCATTGCCAGCAAGGCGGCAAGAGTCACCGCAGCAGCCGGAGGGCGGCCAGTGATCGAGTTTGGCTCGCGCCGGGCGCACGGGATTGAAGCAGGCGTCCTCGCGGCGCGCGCAGCTTTCATCGGCGGCTGCGAGGGGACATCAAACACCTACGCCGGTTACCGCTATGGCATTCCGGTCTTCGGTACCCAGGCGCACTCGTGGATCATGGCGCACGAAGATGAGGGCACGGCGTTTAGAAACTTTCTCCAGGTCTTCCCCGAACGCTCCACGCTGCTCGTGGATACCTATGACGTGCGCGCGGCGATTGAAAAAATCATCGCCATGGGAACCAAACCCCGCGGAATCCGGCTGGACAGCGGCGATGTTCTGGCTGACAGCATCTGGGCGCGCGAAAGATTCAAGGTCGCGGGCTGGGATGACGTGCAGATCTTTGTCTCCGGTGATCTGAACGAGAACCGCATCGAGGAAATTCTTCGCCAGGGCGGTTGCGCAGACTCGTTCGGCGTGGGCACCGCGCTCTCAACCTCTTCGGATATGCCTTCCGTCGGAGTGATTTACAAACTTGTGGAGGTCGAGTTCCCGAACCACATCCGCAGCACGGCCAAGTTCAGCGCGGAAAAGAAGACCTACCCCGGTCGCAAACAGGTCTTTCGCTTTTCCGCCGACTCGCGCTACTCGCACGACGTGATCGGGCTGGAGCAAGAGAGTTTTCCGGGCACTGAACTGCTGCTTGTACCGGTGATGCGCAATGGGAAACGGCTTCCAGTCGCCGGACGTGATCCGGTGGCGAATGCGCTTGCCGCTCGCCGGCGCTTTCTGGAAGCACGCCGGAGGTTGCCGGCTGAGTTCGTGGAACTCGGTCCGGCCAGCCAGGCGTTCCCGGTCCGCTACAGCAACCGTCTCGAAGGACTATGCAATGCGGTGCAGCAGACAGTTGCAGAAGAAACAATAACTGCCGTTCCTCCGCCCAGCCTGCGCTCAACGACAACAGTTTTTTGGGAAGTGGATGTGCAGCGTGACTTCATGTTCCCCGAAGGCAGACTCTACGTGCCCGGAGCGGAGAAAATCATCGCGAATGTGAATCAGTTAGTTGATGCCTGCCGACAGGGTGAAGTGTTTCTCATCTCAGAAACGGATGCGCATAGTCCCAGCGACGCAGAAATGCAGCGCTGGCCGCTCCATTGCTTGAAAGGCTCTCCCGGCGCAGAGATCATTCCCGAAGGGCGCGCTTTGAATTGGCTGGTCATTCCCAACCAGGCCGGATTTGCTCTTCCGGACGATCTTGAAAAGTACCAGCAGGTTGTGCTGGAGAAGAACACGCTGAACGTTTTTGATAACCCGAACACCGAGATCGTACTTCGCCGTCTTGATGAAACACGTCGTCGGCCCTTTGTCGCAGATGTGGAATTCGTGATTTTTGGGATCGCCACGGACTATTGCGTTCGCTGCACGGCGGAGGGCCTGCTGGCGCGCGGGCGGCGAATTGCCCTTGTGAAGGATGCCATCGAAGCGATCGACCGCGTCCAGGGCCAGAAGACGCTTCAAGAGTTGCAGTCGCGCGGGGCACGGTTCGTTACCACGGCAGAAGCGCTCGCGAGAGTCGCGCCACTGGCCCTCTCTGCGTAAGTGTGGAACGGTAATACGAAAGCCGCATCTGGCGGGATTGATGCGGCGCCAGAAGGGAAGTTGGAGCCATGAAGCATTCCGAACTGAGACAGAATCCAGCCACCAAAGAATGGGTAGTAATCGCGCCTGAACGTCCAGCCATCGAACCAGCAATCGTCGAAGCCGGCCCGGCATTCGATCGCGAGTGTCCATTCTGTCCCGGTAATGAGCATATGACGCCGCCCGACCTGCTCCGCGTCCCCAGAGGCGCCCTCGAATCCGATTGGCAGATTCGTGTGATACCGGACAAGTTTGCCGTGCTTCGGCCCGAAATCCGGCCGGTCAAGCAAGGCGGATTTTTCAGGTCGATCGGAGGATTCGGACATCACGAAATCGTGATCGAGCACCCAACGCACAATCTGGAAATGAGCGACATGGCCGTCGACCACATTTTCAAAGTGCTGAAGGTGTACCGTACACGGCAGCGTGAGCTTTCCAGGGATAGCAATGTCCGCTTCGTCACCATTTTTCGGCAACACGGGAAGGAGGCAGGAGCAACCTTCAGCCATCCACACTCACAGATCATTGCCACCGCGGTGGTGCCGGATCTGATTCGCAGGAAACAGGAGATTTCCAAGGCATACTCCGGCATGACCCAGAGAACACTCTTTTCCGACATCTGGGAAGCAGAAAGCTCCAGCGAACGATTGATTGAAAAGGACGAGATCATGACGGCCTTTGTCCCGTTCGCGGCGGCCGTGCCTTATGAGATGTGGATCATGCCGCGCGAACCGCACCCCAGCTACTCTCTGGCCAGCGATCACGACCTCCAAGGTCTTGCCGGAATCCTGCAACGCTGCCTCCTCCGCCTGCGGCACTGCTGCGGAAACGTGGCCTTCAGTTACATCATTTATTCTTCCGCGGTCGGAGAAGAGGGCCCTTATTTCCAGTGGCATCTGCAGATCATGCCGCGCCTGGTGCGGCCTTCCGGCATTGAACTCGGTCCCCACGTGTGGATCAATCCCATGCTTCCAGAGGAGTCGGCGCGTCGGCTGCGGGAAGCAGGTGCTGCGCTGAAGTTCCCGCTTCGGGTTGCGGTTTAAAGAGCGCGTTTCCAGAGCGAACCCGGGGGCAAAGCACGCTGGTGGAGTGATGTGTGACTCGGGTCACTGTGTGCTGTTGCGCAGGATGAAAACATAAAACAAGAGGGTTGTCCCGTGACCAACTCCGTGGACGTTGCTGCTCCTTCCGAAACACTTATCACCCGGGAAGCCATTCACAAGACTGCACGCGACTGGGCTATTGCGCCCAACCTCAAGGATTACGAGGCAGAGAGGAGGGTCTTTTCCTGGGATGCAGCAGCCGCGCAACTGGACGGACTGCCCGGCGGCGGCCTGAATATCGCTTACGAAGCCGTGGATCGCCACGCACAGGGTGCATTGAAAGACCGCAGAGCCATCCGCTGGATCGGCAAGACCGGTGAGATCAGGGATTTCACGTACAGCGATCTGCAGCGCCTGACCAGCCGCTTTGCCAACGTCCTCACAAGGCTTGGAGCGGTAAAAGGAGACAGGGTCTATGTCCTTGCCGGCCGGATCCCGGAGCTTTACATCGCAGCACTCGGCACGTTGAAAGCGGGTTGCGTGTTTTGTCCCATGTTCTCCGCGTTCGGGCCGGAGCCAATTCGCGCGAGGATGACCATCGGCGGTGCGCGCTTCCTGGTAATAACCAAACTGCTGTATGACAGGAAAGTGAAATCGATCGCAGGCCAGATTCCCTCGCTCGAAAAAATTCTGGTGATTCCCGACAACGAACCGGTCGCCGCCGGAGGCGCTGTTCTTGATTTCAACCAACTGATGGCCGAAGCCGGCGATCAGTTCCAGATTCCACCAACGGATCCGCAAGACATGGCCCTGCTTCACTTCACCAGCGGAACCACAGGCACACCCAAAGGCGCGATTCACGTCCATGAAGCAGTTGTGGCCCACCACATCACGGGCGAACTGGCGCTGGACTTTCACGATCACGATATCTTCTGGTGCACAGCCGACCCGGGCTGGGTTACAGGGACGTCGTACGGCATTATTGCGCCGCTGACTAACGGCATCAGCAGCATTGTGGATGAAGCGGACTTTGATGCGGAACGCTGGTATCGCATTCTTCAGGAGCAGAAAGTTACGATCTGGTACACCGCGCCGACAGCAATCCGCATGCTGATGAAGGCCGGAAAAGAATTGCCTGCCTCGCATGAACTGGGTTCTCTGCGCTTCCTTGCCAGCGTGGGTGAGCCGCTGAACCCTGAAGCAGTGGTGTGGAGCAAGGAAGCCTACGGTCTTGCGTTCCATGACAACTGGTGGCAAACGGAGACGGGCGGCATCATGATCGCGAACTTCCCCTGCATGGACATCCGGCCTGGATCCATGGGCAAGCCGCTGCCGGGAATCGAAGCGACCATCGTCGAGAAGAACAAAGACGGCTCGGTTCAGGAGATTCTCGAGCCGGGCGTACAGGGTGAACTTGCGCTGCGTCCGGGGTGGCCATCGATGTTTCGCGGATACTGGCACGAAGAGGAGCGCTACAGGAAATGTTTTGTCAGCGGCTTCTACCTGACCGGAGACCTGGCCAAACGCGATGCCGACGGATACTTCTGGTTTGTCGGGCGCAAGGACGATGTCATCAAGACCTCCGGCCATCTGATCGGGCCGTTCGAAGTGGAAAGCGTCCTGCTGGAGCACAAAGCTGTCGCCGACTCGGCCGTCATCGGCAAGCCGGACCCGGTTGCGGGTGAGATTGTGAAGGCTTTTGTCCTTCTTCATGAGGGGCATGAGCCAGGTGAGGCCTTGAAGCGGGAAATTATGGGCTTTGCGCGTGTGCGGCTGGGTGCTGTGGTCGCGCCCAAGGAAATTGATTTCGTCAACACGATTCCGCGCACGCGCAGCGGCAAAATCATGCGCCGGTTATTGAAGAATCGCGAACTAGGGCTGCCCGAAGGCGATACGTCGACGCTCGAGCAGAGCTAGTGGAAGGGGAACAGAAGTGAGTTCTGCAACGAAACTTGAACGACTTGCACAGGCGCCGGGCGCTGACCGCGAGCATGCGCTGTTCCTGCTCCGCGAGATGTTGCGCATCCGCCGCTTTGAAGAAAAGGCCGCAGAAGTCTACACGCTGAGTAAAATTCTCGGCTTTCTCCACCTTTATATAGGTGAAGAAGCGGTGGCCGTTGGAGCGATGCAGGCGCTCACGCCCGAAGATCGAATCGTGGCGACCTACCGCGAGCACGGCCAGGCGCTGGCGCGCGGGATTCCGGCCCGTGAGCTGATGGCAGAACTGTACGGTAAGGTCACCGGCTGCAGCCGCGGCCACGGTGGATCGATGCATTTCTTTGATATCCATCACCGATTCTATGGCGGTTACGGCATCGTCGGCGGCGGGCTGCCGGTTGCTGTCGGGCTGGCGCTGGCGGACAAGATGCAGCAGCGCGAGGGAATCATCACTGCCTGTTTCTTTGGCGATGGAGCGGTGGCGGAAGGCGAGTTTTTCGAATCTCTGAATCTGGCCGCGCTGTGGAAACTTCCTGTTCTCTGGCTCTGTGAAAATAATCTGTATGCGATGGGAACAGCGCTGGAGCGTCACCAGGCGCAGACCAGTATCACGCTCAAGGCGCAGGGACAGGGAGTGGCTTCAGCGACGACCGACGGCATGGATGTGATCGCCGTGGAAGCCGCATGCCACGATGCCGCGGACATCGTGCGCAAGACCGGAAATCCGTTTCTTCTCGAACTGCGCACGTACCGTTACCGCGCCCATTCCATGGCGGACCCTGATCTGTATCGCAGTAAAAAAGAAATCGCCGAGTGGCAGACGCGTGATCCGATCATGACGTACCAGTCGCGGCTGCGCGGCCAGGACGTGCTCTCTGAGAAGGACGTTGCCGAGATGGAAGCAGGAATCGCGGCTGAGATCGAGGATGCCGTGGATTTCGCCGAGAAGAGCCCGTTGGAGCCGGTTGAAGATTTGCTGAAGGACGTTTGTGCGCCGGAGGCAGGCAGATCATGAAGAAAAAAACAACCTACCGCGAGGCAATCCGCGCTGCTCTGCGCCAGGCCATAAGCAACGATCCTGCCGTATTTCTGATGGGCGAGGACGTTGGCCGTTACGGCGGAGCGTTTGCCGTGAGCCTGGGACTGCTTGACGAACTCGGTCCTGAGCGCATTCGCGATGCGCCGCTTTCGGAATCAACCTTCGTGGGAGCCGGGATTGGCGCCGCTCTTGCAGGCATGAGGCCGATTGTCGAGATCATGACCGTGAACTTCAGCATGCTGGCGCTGGACCAGATCGTGAACAACGCGGCGGCGTTGCGGCATATGTCCGGCGGACAACTGCACGTGCCGCTGGTGGTGCGCATGGCCACCGGAGGCGCGCGAAGAATGGCTGCCCAGCATTCCCACAGCCTGGAAGGCTGGTACGCGCACATCCCCGGCATCAAGGTGCTGACGCCGGCAACGGTCGCCGATGCGGGCGGAATGCTCCTGTCGGCGCTGAAGGAAGAAGACCCGGTTTTCATTTTCGAGCATGCAACGCTCTATCCGCTGTCGGCGGAAATCGAGGAAGAGATCGTGCCCGTGAATATCTCCAGGGCATCAATCCGGCGGCCGGGAAAGGACATTACCTTGATCAGCTTTGCCGCCACGGTGAATAAATCATTGCAGGCTGCCGATGAACTGGTGAAGCAGGGAATTGATGCGGAGGTAATAGACCTGCGGGTGCTGCGACCGCTTGACGCGGCGACGATCATGCAATCGATTACAAAAACCCATCGTGCCGTGGTGGTAGATGAGGCCTGGCGCACCGGCAGCTTTGCCGCGGAAGTGAGTGCGCGAATCATGGAGGACGCGTTCGACGAACTCGATGCGCCGGTTGTGCGCGTGTGCGGCGCGGAAGTGCCCATGCCCTACGCGAAACATCTTGAAGACGCCGCCCTGCCACAGCCGGCGACGATTGTGAACGCGGTGCACGGTTTTTTCTGAGGATACGATGGCCCAATTTCTGATGCCACATCTTGGCGCCGACATGACAGAGGGCAAACTCCTTCTGTGGCGGAAAAAGCCAGGCGACATGGTCAAACGCGGAGACGTTATCGCCGACGTGGAAACCGACAAAGCCGATATTGAAGTTGAAGTTTTCACGAGCGGAGTCATAGAAAAGTTTCTGGTTGAGCCGGGGACAAAGGTTCCTGTTGGAACACCCCTGGCGGTCATTCGCAGCGAAGGCGAGCCGGCAGCATCTCCAGCCGAACCGCAAGCTGCGCCTGGGTATGCGGTGCCTTCAGTTGCTGCGCCGAGCCCGGCGCCGGCTCCTGCTCCGGTACTGGTGGCCGTGGCCCAGCCGGTTGTGTCTCGCGAAAGCCCGCACCGAATTCATATCTCGCCCGTGGCCCGGAAATTGGCGGCGGAGTTAGGCATCGATCCGACCGAGATCACACCGAGCGGACCGGGCGGCAGGATCACGAGTGGGGATGTTCAGCGCGCGGCCAAAGAGAAAGCTGAAGCAGCACCACGCCCGCCCCGGGTTGTAACGCCAGCCGTCCCGAGCATTGTGCCTTCTCAAGTCCCTGCTGTTATTGCCCCTGTGTCCTCTATTCCACCGCTTGCGCCGGCTCCAGCCGCCGCGGCCGCGGCAGACGAACGGGCGGGCCGCATGCGGCAGGCGATCGCAGCGGCCATGGCACGTTCCAAGCGCGAGATCCCGCATTACTACTTGAGCAACACTATCAACATGAAGGCCGCTCTTGACTGGCTTGCACAGGAAAACCTGAAGCGTCCGGTGGAAGACCGGCTCTTGTACGGCGTGTTGCTGGTGAAGGCGGTCGCGCTCGCGCTTCACGACGTCCCTGAGCTGAACGCAGTTTGGGAGTCAGACAAGCCGGTCACGAAACCGGACATCCACGTAGGAATGGCCATCTCGCTGCGCGGTGGAGGACTGGTGGCTCCGGCGATTCACGATACGGACAAGAAATCGCTGGGTGAGCTGATGAAACATTTTCGCGACCTCATCCAGCGCACGCGCGCCGGCACTTTGCGCAGCTCCGAGCTGTCTGATCCAACAATCACTGTCACAAGCCTGGGCGAGCAGGGCGTGGAAGGGGTATTCGGCATCATCTATCCGCCGCAGGTGGCGCTGGTTGGGTTCGGCAAAGTTGAAGAGCGGCCGTGGGTCGTTGATGACCATGGTCTGGCGGTGCGTCCGGTCATCACAGCATCGCTTTCCGGAGATCATCGTGTCACCGATGGTCATCGCGGAGCGATCTTTCTCAATGCAATTAACCGCTGTCTGCAGCAACCGGAGAAGTTATGACCACGCAAGAGCTTCAAAAAAATGTGCTTCGAATTCTCGGGACAATCGCGCCGGAAGCCGATCTCGGCAGCATCAAGCCAGCGGTGCCGTTTCGCGACCAACTGGATCTGGACTCCATGGATTTCCTGAACTTCGTGATCGCGATGCACAAAGAGCTCAAGGTGGATATTCCGGAAGCAGACTACGCGAAGGTGGCGACGCTGGACGGATGCGTGGCGTACATACAGGCGCACCAGCCGGTTGTTGCAGGATGAAATTTTCTATCTTGTTGGCACTGTCCTCAAGGACTCGTGAGTGGATTGGTTCGAACTAAGCTCCGATAATACGTCCGCAGAGTGTTCCAGCATGTCGCAGATCTGGCGGTCCGTGAAGTCCTCTCGCTTCTGATACTATTTCACCGACAACACAAACGGTCGATGGTGATTGAGCAAAGCTCAAGGCGACAACAATATTTACAGAACGAAAGATTGAACCTGCTGTGCCGATATCAAATTGGAAGTCGCCCGGCGCGATTGCAGTTGGTTCAAACACCAATACGTCGCCAACCCTTTCGACCGTCGACAATCTGCATTACATAAGCATTAAAAGGTATGCTTAGTGGCAGAGAGCACACCTGAGGCTGGGAAATTTCCTCTCCCCCCGGCGGCTCCGCAAATCGTACTGCTCAAACTTCTTACGCGACCAACCCATCCTTCTTTTTGAGGATCTCTCGCAGGAACCATTCGTGTTTTTCGTGAACCTGCACAATTTTGGAAAACAAATCAACGGTGCCGGGATCATTGCTGTCCTCAGCAGCCGCGGCCGCTTCTCGCATATCCTTGATCACGACCATCAGGTTGGCATCCGCCTCTTCAATCATTTGGCGCATGGATTTGTCGGCGGACGTCGACTGGATGTTCGCAGCATCCTGCATTTGTTTCAATTGGACATTGCGCACGTCCTGTCCGATCATGCGGATCCGCTCGGCCATCTCATCAATTGTTCCGAGCACGGCCCCGGCAAACTCGTCGAACATCAGATGCAGATCGCGGAAGAAAGGCCCAAAAGTCTGCCAGTGGTAATGCTTGTAGTTGGCGTAAAGAACAAAGGCGTTGGCAACCTGACGCTGCAGGTGCCGTACGACAGGATGGTCTTCCCGGTTCTCCTGCGATACGTCTTTTGTGAGAGCAGTAAGGGTAGCGGGCATGGGACACCTCCTGATGCGATCCTAGCACTATCAATATCCAATTTCGAGCCAGTGACTGTCCTCCCGAAGACGAAAAGTTCAGTTCGCTCCTCACCATCCAGGTGATTCGCGCAGTGCTCATTTCCGGACGAGTTCGGGCCACGGGTGATAGAGGTCACATACTTATGGCTGAGGCCAAAGAAGAATTTTCGTAGAGAGGCGCT
>JBLMYN010000382.1:0-4858 GCA_050258305.1 Actinomycetota bacterium | reverse complement strand
AAAAGCGGCGATCAGTAAGCGTTTAATCATCAAGGAACGGCTAAAACCCTTTCTATTAGACACCACAAGCGTCTACGAGGATTCTAAACCGTACCGCTGAGTTCAGCCTCTACTCTCCTGCAGACTGCGCCTTGCCCGGTCTCCAGCGCAGCACCGGGGTACGGGCTGCAGCGGTTTCGTCCAGGCGTGAGACGCGGGTGGTATGGGGCGCGCTCCGGACCAGCTCGGGATCCTCTTCCGCTTCGCGGGCAATTGCCTTCATGGCATCGATAAAGAGATCCAGCTCCACCAGTGACTCGCTTTCCGTGGGCTCAATCATCAGCGCGCCAGGAACGACAAGAGGAAACGAAACCGTATAAGGGTGGAAGCCGTAATCGATAATCCGCTTGGCAATGTCGCCGGTTTTCACGCCCTTTTGCGCCTGCAGGCGATCACTGAACACAACCTCATGCATGGAAGCGCTCTTGTAGGGAAGTTCATAATCGCCTTCAAGCTTCCGCCGAATATAATTGGCGTTCAGCACGGCATCTTCCGTAGTCTCGCGCAGGCCGTCGGGCCCGTTGGCCAGGATGTAAGCCAGAGCTCGGACATGCATGCCGAAGTTGCCGTAGAACATGCGCACCCGCCCGACAGATTTCGGCCTGTCGTAGTCAAATCCGAGCGTGCCGTCAGATTTTTCCACAACGATTGGCTTGGGCAGGAAGGGCTCCAATTCTTTCTTGCACGCCACCGGTCCTGAACCCGGGCCACCGCCGCCATGCGGCGTAGAGAACGTCTTATGCAGGTTCAAGTGCATCACGTCGACCCCGAAGTCCCCCGGGCGCGTCTTGCCGACCAGGGCGTTCATATTGGCGCCGTCCATATACAGCAGCCCGCCCTTCCTGTGGAGGATCTCGGCGATCTTGTGGATCTCCTGCTCGAAGATGCCGAGCGTGTTGGGATTGGTAAGCATCAGGCCGGCGACATCTTCATTCATCTGCTCTTCAAGGGCGCTGATATCGACCATCCCGTGCGCGTTCGACTTCAGGTTTTCCACCGCGTAACCGCAGATGGCGGCTGTGGCCGGGTTTGTACCGTGGGCCGAATCAGGGATCAGAATCTTTTTGCGCGGATTGCCCCTGGCGCTCAGGCAGGCATGGATCAGCAGGATGCCCGTCATCTCACCGTGAGCGCCGGCCGCCGGCTGCAGCGTGATGGCATCCATGCCGGTGATGTCGAGCAGGCAGTCCGCCAGCGTCTTCATGATGCGCAGAGCGCCCTGCGAGACCCGTTCCGGCTGATACGGGTGCGCCTCTGCCAGCCCATACAGTCGCGCTACTACTTCGTTCACGCGGGCGTTGTACTTCATGGTGCAGGAGCCCAGCGGGTACATGCCCAGGTCAATCGCATAATTCCAGGTGGACATGCGGGTGAAGTGGCGGATGATCTCCATCTCGCTCACCTCCGGCATGCTGCCCAGGTCCTCTCGGGCGCAATCGCCCAGTGCGTTCCTGTAGTCCACCTTCGGCACATCCAGGGGCGGCAAGTAGTAGGCTTTCTTCCCGGGCGACGAGCGTTCAAAGATCAGCGGTTCATTCTGATTGACGTGGCGCGTTGCCTTCTTGATGTCCTGATCGCTCACTGGGCCACCGCCTTTACCGCAGCATCGATCTGCTCTTTGCTGTTCATCTCCGTACAGCACCACAGGGCGGCGTTGCCAAGTTCAGGATAGAACTTCCGCAAGGGGAATCCTCCGATTGTCTTTTTCTGCAACAGGCGCTCATTGATCTGGTATGGATCTTCTGTGGTCTGCACAACAAATTCGTTGAAACGCGGCGAGCCCTGAAAGAGAACCTTGCCCTTCTTGCCAAACTCGCCGGCGGCGTAAGCTGCTTTGGCCAGGTTCTGGCCGGCGAGTTCTTTCAGTCCCTCGCGTCCATACACGGTCATGTAGATGGTGGCCATGGTGGCAATCAGCGCCTGGTTCGTGCAGATATTAGAAGTGGCCTTCTCGCGGCGGATGTGTTGTTCGCGGGTGGAAAGCGTCAGCACGAAGCCACGTTTCCCGTTCTTGTCCCGGGCCTCGCCCACCAGCCGGCCAGGAATCTGGCGAACAAACTTTCCTTTGGTCGCCAGCACGCCTGCATAGGGGCCCCCGAAACCGAGCGGCACCCCGAACGACTGCGCTTCCATGGAAACAATATCTGCTTCCGCCGGCGGCCTAACGACGCCGAGCGACAGCGCTTCCGCAATGGAGACGGCCAGCAGAGCGCCTTTCTTGTGGGCCAATTCCGCGATTGCCGCTACGTCCTCAATGGTGCCGAAGAAGTTGGGCGACTGAATCAGCACACACGCCGTTTCGTCAGTAATCTGCTTCTCCAGGCTCGCCATGTCGATGCGGCCGTTTTCCAGATAGCCGCATTCGCTCAGGGGCACTCCCTGGTGCTGGATGTAAGTCCGGATTACCTCGCGATACTCGGGATGGACCGTGCGCGCCACCACGGCCGCTTTTCTCCCGGTGATGCGCGCCGCCATCAGCAGGGCTTCCGCTGCGCCGGTGGAACCGTCATACATGGAGGCATTGGCCACTTCCATGCCGGTCAATTCGCAGATCATCGTCTGGAATTCGAAAATGGCCTGCAGCGTTCCCTGGGCGATTTCCGGCTGGTAAGGAGTGTAGGCGGTGAAAAACTCGCCGCGGGAGATCAGCGAATCGATCACTACGGGACGGTAATGATGATACGCACCCGCGCCCAGAAAAACGGCATAGCCGGCCGCGTTGCTCTCAGCGCTCTGGCGGAAGAAGTCGATGACCTCCGACTCCGCCATCTGCCGTGGAACTTTCAAATCGCGGGCGAGGCGGTACTGCGCCGGAATCGGCGCAAAAAGGTCATCCATCGACTTGCAGCCGATTTCACGCAGCATCTGCTGGCGATCAGCGGGAGATTTGGGAAGATAGCGCATGATGATTTTTTGTAATCGGGTAATTTGGTGATTGGGTAATTTCGGACACAGACAGGGGACACTGATCGTTGCGTATTCTCCCCCGATTACTGAATCACCAAATCACTCGATCACAAATGGAGTTGCTACTTCTCCTCGGCGACAAAAGCTTCATACTCATCCGCGGAGAGCAGCCCCTTCAGGTCATCCGGGTTGGAAATCTCAATCTTCACCATCCATGCCTTGTGGGCGTCCTTGTTCACCTCTTCCGGAGACTGGTTGAGAGCATCGTTGATGGCCGAGACCTTTCCCGAAGCCGGAGCATAGAGCTCGGAAACAGCTTTGACCGACTCGACCGTACCGAAAGTCTTTCCAGCCTCAAGGACTGCTCCAACTTTGGGCAGTTCCACAAACACGATATCGCCCAGCGATTCCTGAGCATGGTCAGTAATCCCGATCAGGGCGGTGTTGCCGCTGACCTGGATCCACTCGTGTTCCTTGGTGTACTTGTAGTCCTTGGGATATGCCATCTGTCGACCTCTGTCCTTGTCTGGGGTGACTACGTTCTTTTGGGCCGTTTATAAAACGGCGTTGGCACAACTTTGCACTTCACCTTCTGACCGCGAATTTCCACAAAAACTTCATGACCCGGTTCCGAATGTGATGGGGGAACGTATGCAAGGGCAATGTTCTTCTTGAGGAACGGCGCATAGGATCCGCTGGTTACATATCCGATTTCATTGCCGGCCTCGTCCAGAACTTTGTAACCGTCACGCGGAATGCCGCGATCCAAAGCCTCAAGCCCTATTAGTGTGCGCTTCAGCCCGGCGGCTTTGGCCTGCTCAAGCGCCGCGCGGCCGATGAAATCTTCCTTCTCCATCTTGCAGAAGCGATCGAGGCCCGCTTCCCACACGTTGATGCTGTCTGAGATTTCATGGCCGTATAACGCCATTCGGCCTTCCAGACGCAGCGTATTGCGAGCGCCCAACCCGCAGGCGACGATCCCGAACTCTTTGCCGGCTTCGGTTACCTCGTTCCACACCCGTTCGCTGGTTGCGGGGTCTGAAGGAACGTAAATCTCAAAACCGTCCTCCGCGGTGTAGCCCGTGCGGGCGATCATGGTATTGGGCAGACCGCAGACCGTGCCGTGTTTGAACCAATAATTCTTGATCTGCGAGAGGTCGACGTCGGTGAGCTTTTGCAGCGTAGCCTCCGCCTTCGGACCCTGGACAGCGATTTGTGTGTAATAGTCGCCGACGTCGTCGGCGTGGCAGTGGAACCGGCTTACGTTCTTCTTTACCCAGCCGTAATCTTTCTCGCGCGTGCCGGCGTTGATGACCAGAAGGTAGTCGTTGTTGCCCAGCTTGTGCACGATTACGTCGTCCACGAAGGTTCCTTCGGGATACAGGAGAGCTGAGTATTGCGCCTGCCCCTCCTGCAACTTGGAAGCATCATTCATGCTGATCCACTGGGTGGCTTTGAGCGCCTCGGGACCGCGAATCAGAATGTCGCCCATGTGGGAGACGTCAAAAATTCCCACGCCGGTGCGCACGGCCATGTGCTCTTTCATCAGGCCGCCGCTGGAAGGATATTCCACAGGCATGTCCCAGCCGCCAAAATCCACCATCTTGGCGCCCAGCTTGCGATGCAGGGCGTTGAGCGCGGTCTTTCTCAGGGTCTGTGTGTCCGTTGTCGAGGACAAGCTGTTTTCCCTTCCGAGAGCTGCCACAGGAATACAGAATCCCTGGACGAGCCATGACGAACCTTCAAGGGTAACATCCGCGTTTTCCAAGGGTCAATCGAACCCGTGCAGGTTTGTCATACCACAATAGAAATGTCCCCTATTTCACCACAATAGGAATGTCCCCTTTTCGTTGATGTTGCTGCCCAGCCGATTTTGCAGGCTGGGGAATGGTGTTGCACAATGAACACCGGC
>JBLMYN010000381.1:0-6483 GCA_050258305.1 Actinomycetota bacterium | reverse complement strand
TCCTGCTGCTGCTGCATGGAGGCTTGCCCGCAATTCAACGATCACACGGGTTTTGTCGGCGCCGCCACCATCGCACAGGTAAAGCTCTTCAATGAACACCCCACGGGTACCGCGCTGAAGCATGAGCGTCTGCGCGCTCTGATGGGCGACGGCGGCATCCAGGAGTGCGGCTACGCCCAGAACTGCGTGGAAGTCTGCCCCAAGGACATCCCGCTGACCAACGCCATAGCCGATACCGGCCGCGAGGTGATCAAGCAGGCATTCAAGGATTTCTTCCGGGGCAATTAGCGCAAAAAGAAGTATCGTGTCAGGTGGAAGAAGATCGGCGCGGAGAAACAGATCGAGTCCATTCGATCCAGAATTCCTCCGTGTCCTTCCACCATCGTGCCAAAGTCCTTGATGCCGCGGTCGCGTTTGACGGCTGACATGGTCAGCCCGCCGGCAAATCCTGAAAGCGTAATCGCCACCGACATCAGCAGCGCCTCACCCGGACGGAATGGCGTCATCCAGTAAAGAGCGGTACCAACGACGACGGCTGACGTGATGCCCCCCAGAAAGCCTTCCCACGTCTTGTTGGGAGAAACATTGGGCGCGATGCTGTGCCTGCCCAGCAGCTTTCCCCAGACGTACTGAAACACGTCACTGAGCTGGACCACGACGACTAAGAAAAGAAGCAGTTTGGCATCCTGGCCGTGATAATTGGGAATGTTGAGCATCAACAGGGCCGGCGCATAGCTGATGCAGTACACGCAAACCATCAGCCCCCAGTGAATGCGCGACGCCCGGTCAAGAAATTTCTGCGTCTCCCCGGAGATCGCCAGCCGCGTAGGCACAAACAGGAATGCATACACCGGAATCAGGATCGAAAAAAGACCGTACCACTGCCGGTATACAAGCCAGTACTGAAGCGGAGTAATGACAAAGAAGGTCCAGAAAAGGGTGCGATGATCCGCGGGAAACGGATCAATCAGGCTCACGTATTCACGCAAGGCAAGAAATGAGATGAACGCGAACAGAATTGTTGACCCGTTCGGTCCGATGATGAGCGTCATGGCAAAGATGCCGCTCATCACCCACCAGGCCCGCATACGAGCGTTCAAGTTGTCTACGGTGGCCTTGCCCTTCTCCGACTTGACCGTGCGCGAGAGGACGGCCCCGGTCAGTGAGGCGACAACCAGCAGTCCGAAGAGCCCCTGAAAAATAAGCACCATCTGATGATCGAGTTTGAAGTTCATGCCTGCCTCAGCGCGCATAGAGCTGCGTGCGCGTTCTCCAGGAAAGTTTGTTTCGAGTCGCCCGGATGCGCCTGCAACGGCGCGCCGAAGACGGCCCTGCTGATGACCGGAACCGGTAAGACCTCACCCTTGGGTAAAATGCGATTCAGGTTGGAAAGGTACACCGGGACAAAACTCACGTCAGGGCGCCTGCGCCAGAGATAATAAATGCCGCTCTTGAACGGAGCCACTCTTTCTCCGCTACCCCGCGTGCCTTCGGGGAAGATAATCAGCGAGTTTTTCTCTCCCATCGCGTCGAGCAGGAGTTCGAGCGACTGCTCGGCATTGCGAAGCCTGTCACCGCTACCCGCTCCGGTGCTTTGCGCGCGCTCCACAAGAACCGCTTTGAACACCTTCACAGCCAGAAACCTTCGCAGCCCACCTTGCCAGTAGTCTTTGGCGGCTACGGGGCGGGTGATTTCCCTTAGTTCGTGAGGCAGAGCAGACCAAAGCACGACAAAATCGAGGTGGCTGGTGTGATTGGCAAAATAGATGGTCTGGCGCGTGGTGGGGAGTTCCGCTGTCCAGTGCACCGTAACCCCCGTGAGAGCGCGCACAGAGGCGGCAATCAGGTTCGCAGCTATGCGCCTCAACGCGATTGGAGGCCTCGAACGATGCGCGCCGTTCTCCGCCAGATGGTCACGACGCATCCGGCGTTCACAACGATGAGGGCTGTCCACAGGATTGTTCCGGGGCGGAACAGGGCACTTTCGAACAGTGACAACAGGCACGCAATGGTGAGCGTTGCCATGCGATGCGGTTTGGCCATGGGTCCTGTAAAGCTTTGCGGCAATCCTGCAGCCCCGCCCAGCATGCGCACATATGCAGTAAAGATGGCAAGCAGCGCGGCGCACCAGCCCAGGGCGGCGCCGTACCAGAAGGATGCAACCGCGTATCCGGCGGGGACCAGGATAAGGGCATCCGATATCCGGTCAGGGAGATCGTTGAAGATTTCGCCGGTTTTTGTCTGTAGTCCTCCCTCGACCGCAACCATGCCATCGAGCATATTTGCCAGCAGCCGCAACTGTATGCAGGCGGCGGCGGCAACCAGCAGAACGTCACGAGCGAACACACCGGCCCCAGGCAACATCAGGAAGGCGGCGCCGGCACAGCCGGCAAAAACCACGCTCATGATGGAAATCGCATTCGGTGAGATATGAGTTTTCACCAGCGCCTGGGCAATAAGCTTCGCCCAGGCCCGCTGCCGGGTCTTCAGTGGTCTTCGTGCTGCGACGCTTTCCATGTGGTAAGTCCGTTCATTCTGCTATAAGATTTGCCTTCTGGAAACAAAAACTTCGGTCGTTCCGTCTCGGACGTGCATAGTGGACAAACAGAGTCCAGTGTGGCTCAGGAGCCTGGGGATGGGAGCGTTGCTGGGACTGGCGGCGTGGGGCACCTTTTACCTCTTCTTTCTCAGCCATCGCGAACTTGGTATTCAGCCCGCTTCGGCCATCTGGATCGGAGTGCTGGGATTTGCGATTGGCCTGGTCACAGGCCTCATCTATTTCGCGGTAAAAGGAAATCGATGAAGACGCCGGACGCTTTTCAATCCCGATAGCCCAGCGGGGACATCACTCAGGACAGACCTCACGTTGCGAACTCACAGGAGCAAGCATTTTGGGGTGTGATCTTTGCGTTGTTTTCTCTTCCGGTACGGGGCGCGGAGGCCAAAAGTGACAAAAAATGTCACTCTTTGGGCCTGGATTACCAAAGTCCATCATGAGTGACAACTTTTGACCTAGCGTTTTTTGCGAATTCAGGCGAAACTCTGAGGGTAGTGTGCGGCAGCACTGGATTAGAATTTGACATCCAAACTTGTTGCTGGAAAGTCAGTTACGGAAACAGGAACAGAACCCGATGGGCGCCAAAAGAACAGGATTCATTACTTCATCGATTTTGCTGCTTGCTGCTGCCGCGGCGGCGCTGCCGGCTAACGCCGTGCGTCATGTTTCACACTACCGCCGCCATCACCGGGCGCATTACCGGCATGTGCTGTGGAATCCTATCTTGAAAGGCTCCTACGATTCTCAACTGCGGCAGAACGAGGAGATTGATCGCCTGCAACTGCCCCGTATCGCCGATGACCAGCAGTTGATGGAGCTTGAGCGCACCCAGGAACTTGTTCCCATCGTTGAAACTCCGGCCCTTCACATCAGCGCCGCGATCAATCCGAACAAGCGTTATGCCCGTCCCTGGGTCATCCAGTTTCTCAACGATATGAGCGAGGCTTTCTACAAGGAATTTCACAAGCCCTTGCAGGTAAATTCCGCTGTACGCACCATCGAACAGCAGCATCGGCTCCGCCGCAGCAACAGGAATGCCGCACCCGAAAGCGGCGAAAGCGGCTCTTCCCATCTCGCGGGAATTACAGTGGACCTTGCCAAGCGCGGCCTCACCTGGAAAGAGCACAGATGGGTGGAATACTACCTGAAGGACCTGCGCGATCAGAACCTGATTGAGGCTGCGGAAGAGCGGCATCAGGCCTGCTTCCATGTGATGATCTCAGACCGGTACACGGAGTGGCGCGAGGCCAACAGGACGGCTGATAAAATCGCCAGTGAATGAAGTCACACTTGCTTCTGATCTGGCTGCTGCTTTTTCCAATCGCCATCTCTGCTCAACCCAGGCAGCCCCGGCACAAGAAGCCGCAGAAGATCGCCCGCAGCCGCAAACCGCCCAAAGCAGATACGGCGCAGAGCATTCACCAGTCGGCGCTGATCATTGATTCGCATGCGGATACGCCGCAACGCTTTCTCGATGAAAACTTCGACCTTGGAGAAAACACTTCGGTCAGCGACGGCCAGATCGATCTGGGAAAGATCCGCAAGGGCAATCTGGGAGCCGAGTTCTTCTCCATCTGGGTAGAGCCGGATTTCAAAGGCCGGTACTCCCGGCGGGCGATGGACCTGATTGACAGTGTCTACCAGCAGGCGGCCCGGCACCCGGACCAGATGAGCATGGCCTTTACTGCGGACGACATTGTTCGCATTCACCGGCAGCACAAGTTCGCGGCGCTGATGGGAATTGAAGGCGGGCACGCAATTGAGAACGATATGCGGCTGCTGCGCGATTTCTATCGCCTGGGCGTCCGCTACATGACGCTGACCTGGTCCAACACCAACGACTGGGCCGACTCCTCCGGCGACATTCAGGACCCAAACGTAAAGCACCACAACGGCATGACGGATTTCGGCCGGGACGTGGTTCGGGAGATGAACCGGCTCGGCATGATGGTGGACGTTTCGCATGTCTCGGATGCGACGTTTTATCAGGCCCTGCTGGTAAGCCAGGCCCCGGTGATTGCCTCGCATTCATCATCCAGGGCGCTCACTGACCACCCGCGCAACCTTACGGACGACATGCTGCGCGCGATTGCCCGGAATGGCGGCGTGGTGATGGTGAATTTTTACTCCGCTTTTGTGGATAAGGATTATCTCAAGGCATCGTCCGACCCTGAAAAAATAAAACAACGCGATGCCGCCATCGAGGCCTACAAGAAAGCCCATCCCCATCCCGACGGCAGTCCGGTAACGTATCAGGAGACCGCGGCGATCGAGAAGAAGTGGGCAGCTCAGTTTCCCCGGCCACCTTTCAAATCATTGATCGATCACATTGATCATATTGCGCAGGTCGCCGGTATTGACCACGTCGGATTGGGATCAGATTTTGACGGCATCACCTCCCTGCCCCAGGGAATCGACTCCGTTGCAGATTTACCCCGGATCACCGAAGCGCTTTTGCAGCGTGGCTATACGCAGGACCAGATCGACAAAATCCTGGGCGGCAACCTGTTGCGCGTGATGCGTGAGGTGGAAGCCAGGGCGCAGCGTCTGCAGGCCGAACGTCCTGAAGATGATCCGCTATCGTTTGAAGAGATATGCCTCAAGCTTGCCAACAAGGTCAGCAGCGCGCGGCTGATTGAGATGATTCAGGAGCGCGGACTGGATTTCAGCCTGACGCCGGACTATCGCGCTGAACTAAAAGGCCTGAATGCTGATAATGCCGTGCTGGACGCAATCGCCCATGGAAAAAGAAGGTAGAAGCGACCGAAGAATCAGAGTGTCGCTCAAATTGCGCCCGATGGTTTAGTTCTCAGGGAAAAAAGCGGTCTTCCGGATTCCGACAAGGTTTGGCATGGTTAGCCTTCCGATGTGGACTGCACGAACTCTTCATCAAGACCGCTGAAATCCGGCGGCTTGCTTCCGCGGCCGGCAGTTTCAATCAGTGCCGACTCGAGAACGTCCGTCACGGCCGGCCAGCTGTATCGAGTCTCAACCAGCTGCCTCGCGGCCGTTCCCAGTCGCGTACGTTCTTTCGCGGAGCAAAGCAGCTCAACGATGTTGGCAGCGAAATCTTCCGGCTGATCAGCCAGAAGTATGTTTTCCCCATGTGTTACCGGTAACCCTTCCGCGCCTATGGAAGTGGAAACCACAGCCTTGGCCATAGCCATGGCTTCAAAAATCTTGATCCTGGTGCCCCCGCCGATGCGCAACGGCACTACGTAAACGCTGCCGGATTTGATGTACGGCCTTATGTCAGGCACGGTTCCGGTGACCTGAATTGCCGGATTGTTGACCGCCAACGCCTGCACTCGCGCCGAGGGTTTCCGGCCAACCACGAGCAGGGTCACGCCCGGCACACGCTCCTGAACCAGAGGCAGGATCTTCTCGGCGAAATAGAGGATGGCGTCTTCATTGGGCAGCCAGTCCATGGACCCGGTGAAAACTAGAGTTTCCGGCTTCTCTGAACCAGCCGAGAACGCGTTGTTGAAATAATCGACATCCACGCCGGTGGGAATGGTTGTGATCTTCTCAGGCGCCACTATGCCTGAGAAAAAATCGCGATCGCTATCGGAAACGGTCAGCACGTGATCTGCTTTCCCAAGGTACATGCGTTCAACCCGCTCCATGGTCCGGTATTCCCGCCAGCTGATCGCTTTCCACAGCGGGTTCCGGCCCACGCGCCAATGCCGCTCCCAGATCACGGCTTCAATGTTGTGCGTAAACAGGATCTTGGGGCAAGGATGCTCCCACGGGATCACTGCTGAAGTGAGCAGGAAGTCGCAGATGATCGCGTCATAGCTTCGGTGGGCAAGCAGGCGCCGCAGGTGCTCAGCCACTTCCGGCCGGCAATATTTCACCATCGAGTACGGCAGCGGCCTGAAGATGTTCTTTGCGTAGGCCAGCATGTCAGGAACTGTGGCGCGCGC
>JBLMYN010000380.1:0-11745 GCA_050258305.1 Actinomycetota bacterium | reverse complement strand
CAGCGCCCCGGCCTCATTGCTGATGGCGTGGATACCGGCAACCTTCTTGATATTCACCAGCCGCTTTGGCGTAGTGATGTCGTCCTTCATCAGCGAGAGCAGGTCGCTGCCGCCGGCAAGGATCTCCACTTCGCCCCAGCTCGCGCCCAGCAGCCCGGGAACCTCTTCTTTCCTGGTTGGGGAAGCGTAACTAAACGCCCGCATGGCTGCCTCCTTGAGTTTCGTTCAGAGCTGCGACAACGCGGTCGGGCGTGATGGGCATGAAAGGCACACGCGCGCCGATCGCATTGGCCACCGCGTTGGAGATGGCGGCCATCGGCCCGATGGTCGGCGGCTCGCCCAGGCCAATGGGGCCGCGTTCGTCGTACCCTTTGCCGATCATCATGTGGACGACCAACTCGCCCACGTCGCCGATTCCGGCAAGCCGGTAAAAGTCCATATTCGGGTTGAGCATGGTGCCGGTGGTCGGGTCCATGACTTTCTCTTCATAGAGCGTGGTGGCGATGCCCATAATCATGGCGCCGTACACCTGGCTCTCTGCCGTTTTCATGTTGATGATGAGCCCGCAATCCTGGGCGCAGACCATCTTGTTCATTTTCACGATGCCGGTCTCCGTATCCACGCTGACGTCGGCCATCACGGCCCCGCCGACGCCACTGGAGATGAGATCGCCCGGTCCGGGATTCTTGCCCAGCGTCTGGATGGGCTGAGTGCCCAGGCGGGCGCAGGCGTCTTTCCAGCTCATGCTGCGCGAAGGAGCCGACTTCACACGGATGACCTGGTTCACGATTTCCAGGTCCTGTGGTTGGGCCTTCAATGCCGGCGCAACCTTGGCCAGAAGCTGGTCGCGTGCATCCACCGCAGCGCGACGCGTGGAAGAGCTGACCCCGCCGATCGTGGTGCTGCCACCCGATCCGCCATCCGGCGGATACTGGTTGTCGCCGATATAGAGCTGAATCTTGTCGATCGGCAAACCAAGCGTGTCGCCGGCGACCATCAAGATTGCCGTCCGGGTGCCTGTGCCCAGGTCCTGGCTTCCCATCTTGATGTCAACCGAGCCGTCCGGATGGATGGTAAGCGCGCAATTACTGTTGTGGCCGCGTCCGCCCCATGTGTGAATCGCGACGCCAACGCCGCTTTTCACCAGACCGGAACCGCCCTGCCCGCGCGGATGCCACTTTTTCTTCCAGCCCATCAGGTCAGAAGCAATCGCCAGTTCCTCGCGATAGACATCCGGCCGCATGGTGAGGGAAAGATTTTTAAGCAGCAGCTCCACCGGATCCATGTTTAGCTTGGCCGCTGTGTCGTCCAGAGCCGCCATGGTGACCAGGCAGCCCTGGGGATGGTTGGGAGCTCGCCAGGCGCGCGCTGGACCGATATTGGTCAGCACCGCGACGTGTCCCTTGCGTTGATTGGGAATCTCCAGCACATACGGCATGGGCGGCGGACCACCGCCTCCGGGACCGCCGGTACCCCAGGACTCCGATTCCCAAGCGAGCAGCGTGCCGTCTTTCCTGGCGCCGACTCTCACACGAGCGTGTGCCGAAGGCCGGCAACCTGCCACTTCCAGTTCCGGGGCGCGCTCCAGCATGTAACGTACCGGCTTGCCGCCGGCCTTGCGCGAAACTTCAGCCGTGTATGCGCCCCAGCGGTCAATGCCGAACTTGCTGCCGAAACCTCCGCCGATGTTGTCCTGGTGCACATGCACGTTGCCGGCCGGAATTTTCAGCGCCTGGGCAAACTGGCCGGCCAGGCCGGAGACGTTCTGGGTGGAAATATGCGAGAAGAGATGATCTTTATCCGGCCACTCAGCAACCGATCCGTGGGTCTCCAGGCAGCAATGGGTGATCACGGGACATCCGTATACGCCCTCGGAAACAACTTCAGCTTCTTTGAAAGCCTTGTCCGGATCGCCCTTGGTCTGTTCAGCCTCTTTGCGATAGTGCGAAGCCGGTTTCTCGGCTGGTTCTTTCACCGGGGCCGACTGCAGGGCGGATATCACGTCTTCGCCAATCTGGTTTTCCCGCAAGGCGTCAATCAGGCCCTTCTGCGGTTTGAAGGTGATGCCACGCGTGTGAATCGCGGAGACGACTTGCGCATCCGGTACCTGGTTGCGCAGCATGGAGATGAAGTCTTCACGATCCATGGGGCCGGTGTCTTCAGGCACATTCTTTGGCTGGGTAAAATCGTCCACAAAATGCGGCAGCGGATCATATTCCACCTTGATGGCCCTGACCGCGTCTTCTGCTGTGCCTTCATCCACCGCCGCAACCACCACAATGTCATCGCCGGCCCAGTGAATCTCCGAGCCCGGTCCCTGAATCACGTGCACAGCAGCCACGCCCGGCATCTTCTCTGCCACCGAGGTGTCCACGCTGCTGACTTTGGCGTGAGCGTAAGGGCAGCGCACCACTTTGCCGTACAGCATGCCCGCGGGGTGGACATCATAGGTGTATTTGGCGCGGCCGGAAGACTTCGCCGGGCCGTCCACGCGCGAGATGCGCTTGCCGATCAGAGTGCGCTGGCCTGCGGCGGGCCAGTTGTATTTCGTTGTATCGTCGGCCATGGTTACGCTCCCTTCATGGTCTTGGCGGCCTGCAGAACGGCCAGCCTCATGCCCGCATACGTCCCGCAGCGGCAGAAGTTTCCGCCCAGCCCGTGCTTGATCTGCTCGAGCGTGGGATTGGGGTTCTGATCGAGGAACGCCTTGGTCGCCATCACAAAGCCTGGCGTGCAGAAGCCGCACTGTTGCGCGTCATTGTCGACGAAGGCCTGCTGAATGGGATGAAGCCTGCCCGGTTCGCCCAGAGATTCAATGGTCGCGATCTCATGGCCCTGCGCATCAATGGCCAGCACGGAACAGGAATAGACGGCCTTGCCGTCCATGAGCACGGTGCAGGCGCCGCAGGTGCCGCGATCGCAAACGCGCTTCGCCCCGGTATGGTCAAACCGGTCCCGCAGTGCGTCCAGCAGCGTAACTCTGGGCTCAAGCTGAGCGTTCAGCTTCTTGCCGTTTACGTTCAATGTAACTGGCACTTTACCCGGCCCAAGCTCTTTCACCTGGTCCGCACTAGCGAGCGCCGCGACCTCGCTGACGAGGGGCACGGCCGCCGAGACTCCGGAAATCTTGAGGAAGTCGCGCCGGGAGACTCCGCCGGATGACGATGAAGACTTTTTGGGTTTGTTGCGTTTCTTCTTTTCAGGCAGATCGTCCACTTCAGGGCCTCCGTGGCTTGCGGGCTGGAATCGCCGCGTGATGGGAAACTGAGAAATTGTAACTCCCGGGGGTTGCATCTGTCTTGTTGGCAAGCCGAGCGCCGGCGTCAGCTTTTCAAGGCCGCCATTCTCTAGTTCTGTTTTGGTAGGTGCTCATGCGTCAGAAAGATTTATGCCGTCAGACGTCTATAATCAGCCGGTCGGGAACGCCTATGCTGAATTCCTTACTGATCTTCATGGTTCTCACGGCCACTGCCTGCCTTCCCGAGCAGGACCGCAAAGTTGATGATTGCCCGCGCGAAGCGACACGCTTCGCTCAGGTCCGGCAAAAGGCGGCAGCGAAAGATCCCGTCGCGGAGACAGCGCTTGCCTCCTGCTACGATTTGGGCCTCCATGTCCACCCGGACGGAAGAGAATGGATCCGCCTGTTAACGGAAGCGGCAGGGCAAGGCTACGCGCATGCGCAGTATGAAGTCGGCCGAATCTATCTTTACGGACGCGGCGTGCCTGCAGACTACCCAAGAGCGCTGCGTTGGGAAACCAGGGCCGCTGAACAGGGCGATTCACGAGCACAACGCGATCTGGCTTTCATGTATGAACGGGGTTTTGGCGTCCCGGCAGATCCCGCGAAAGCGGCGGAATGGAACAAGAAAGCTGCGGCGCAAGGCAACGCAGAGGCGCAGGTTCATCTTGGCCATGCCCTGGATGAGGGGATGGGAGTACCGGCGAACCCGGCAGAGGCGCGGAAATGGTATGCGAAAGCCGCCAGGCAGAACCAGGCACAGGCACAACTGCAACTGGCGAGAAAATTCGCTGAAGCACCGGATTGCGCGAACGCCATCCACTGGTATGAGCAGGCGTCCGGCCATGGAGAAACAACCGCCATGTACGAACTGGGCAGGCTCTACATGAGCGGCAGGTGCAAATCCAATCCGTCGCTGGCCCTCAAGTGGTACACGATTGGCGCGCGCTTCGGCTCGGTCGAAAGCAGAGCGGCCGCCGAGACGTTAGCCAAATCTCTTTCCCCTGGCGCGAGCAAGCAGGCTCAGGATGCCGCCGGCCGGTGGATCAAAATCCATTCTGACGCGCAACCGGACGAAGATTCAGAGGATGGACGGTGAGTCCATCCCCCACCTAAGAAAATCAGAACCAGCCCCGGCCATTGGGATTCAAAGCTGTTTCAGCAAACGCACGAGCCGCGGCCGACCTGTGTCGCTGCATGTCCTGGTTGAAGGGCACCACGACGTAACGCACCTCGCCCGCCGCAAGATTCACCACATTGTGATAAGCCGCGTAGTCGATTCCGGCTCTACTCTCCCCAAGTGTCGAGACTGTCCCTGGCCCCAGGAATACCACGTAAACAGTGCTGGCAACGGGCGCCGGTATGGCCTTCATCTGCAGCATGTCATTCAGCTTACGCTGGATGTCGAGATCGTTGAGCGGCCTGCTCAGACGGCCGAAGTCGTTGATCGCCGCCGACGCGCGGAGGACTTTCACGTTGTGGCCCTTCATTTCCGCTGCTTGGGCGTCTGCGCCGGAGCCGGCCAGATCCTGCAGGGTGGTCTGACGCCCCCGGACTGAATTGTCACCCCATCCGCTGCCCAGGAAGATACTCACCTGCTGGACGGAAGCCATGACTGCGCCGCCGTGAAACTTCTTTGCCGCGAAAGTCGACAGGTCGGCGGGCACGATCTGAACCTTGCCGCCATCATCATCGAACACCATATTCGGCTCAGCGGGGCGATCGATGGCAACCTTTTTCTGCTGCTGCGCGGCCTTTAACACGGTGGCCATCAACATACATACGACAAAGAATGAAAATCTCTTCATGCTCATCCCCTATTGCGTCACCTGGAGCGAAACATCGTCCAGTACGAATGAAGTCTGTTGCGTGGAGTCTTCCGTGCCCGAGAAGAAAATCTGTATCGTCTGCCCATGGAACGAACTGACATCAAACGTGTGCTGTTGGTATCCGGTGGCGTGGTTCAGATTGGAAAACGTTGCCAGCGTGGAGAGCACTGTTCCGCTGGAGTTGCGGATCTGAACTGTGAGCTTGTCGAATGCAGTCGACGTAGTGGTTTCGGCCGTGTCGATATGCAGCCAGAAACTGAGCGTCGCAGCGGTTGCACCCGAGGGAATGGCCACCTGCTGCATCAGAGTGTCAGTGTGGGTGGTCCCATATCCATCCAGCCACGCGTCCCAGGACCCTGTACGCGGAGGCTCGCCGGCTGAATTGTTAATGACGCTCGCGGTTGCAGTCCACGGCGCGCTGCTGGCGCCGTTCTCAAATCCACCATTCGAGATCAGCTCACTCGTTGTGGTCGTGCTATTCGAAACCGTGACCGTCACGGTCGAAGACGTAGCCGCGTTTCCGGCGCCATCAAACGCTTTGGACACGATGGTGTGGCTGCCGTCCGCTACCGACGGCGTAGACCAGTTGAATGAAAGGGTGCTCGAATTGGTGTTGGAAGCCACCAGCGTGCCGTCAATGAATAACTGCATCTGGGTCACCCCGACATTATCTGAGGCGCTGGCATTCACGGTCACGGATCCAGAAACCGTGGCGCCATTGGCGGGTGAAGTCACAGAAGTGGTGGGCGGCGTGGTGTCGGTGGTCGATGGAGTCGTCACATTCAGGGCAAAGTCATCGAGAACGAACGATGTCTGCAGCGACGAGTCCTCCGTTCCAACAAAGTTGATCTGTATGGTCTGGCCTTTAAACGAACCCAGATCAAAGGTCTGCTGGGCATAACCCGTATTTTTATTGAGATTGGAAAAAGTCTTCAGCGTCGAGAGCACTGTGCCGGAAGAATTCCTGACCTGCAGAGCCAATGTATCAAAGGCAGTTGTGGTTGTGGTTTCCGCCGTATCGACGTGCAGCCAGAAACTGAGGGACGCACCGGTGGCATTGGATGGGATGGTGACCTGCTGCAAGAGGGTGTCCGTGTGGGTGGTGCCATAACCATCCAGCCACGCGTCCCATGAGCCTGCATGTGGGGGCTCGCTGGTTGAGTTATTGATGACGCCCGCTGATGTAGTCCAGGGCGCCGGACTCGCGCTGCCGTTTTCGAATCCGGGATTTCCCAATACCTGCGTTGTCGTGCTTCCTCCTCCCGCGGCTGTGATCGCCAGGGATATGAGTGACGTGTGCGTAACGCCTCCCCCGGTCGCACTCACAGTCACATTGAATGTCCCGGTGGCTGCGGTGCTCGAAGCATTGAATGTCAGCGTAGAACTGCCGTTGCCCGGAGCGGCGAAAGATGAAGGCGTCAATGTGGCCGTCACGCCTGCCGGCAAACCGGAGGTGGACAGCGAAATCGTGGAGTTGAAGCCGCCCACAACGGCAGTTGAAACTGTACATGTCGCAGAACCGCCTTGCGCAAGCGATACGGCACCCGGTGAAGCACTGAGTACGTAGTCGGGAGCCTGGGTGCCAGGGTTGAAGATCATGTCCAGCACCGGATGGAGCTCAATTCCGTTGGGGGCAACCCCCGTCTGCCCGTGCAGGAAATCGAACATTCCCACGCCCACAATCTGCACTGGGATATTTGCCGTCTGAAAGCTCGTGGTGGTGGTGAAGCGGCCGTCGAACTCCGCTCTGGCATTCTGAATCCCGGACAGGAATGGACTGCCTGCGCCTACGCACGTGGGCGAAGGGATTTCCGAAATCATTGTGTTACCCGATGCGTCCTGGATCACCAGATGATAATCCGAATCATTTTCCAGCTTGTACTCGACCAGGGTCGCATTGATCACCCAGACTGTGGTCTCCGTCGGCGACACGCGATTATTGGCTGGGATGGTGCCGGGCGCAGGAATCGCTCGCATCGACGCAATCGTCGTATTCGTGGAGGAATTCAGATCAACCAGTCCTGCGTCAGGATCAGTCCCGGTCTTCACTGACCAACGCTCTACCCCGCACTGGGCAAAAATAGACGTCGGCGCCAGAATGAGGATAGCGAAGAGGATCCACGCTCTGCGTAATTGCATCATCCGCACCTCCAATCTCTGCCGGCTCAATGCCGGTTGACAGACCGGGAAATACTACATGAGAGATGGTGAAAGACTCGGCTCGATATGATAAAAACCTGATGAATCGGAAGTCGCGGTTCCAAAACGGGAAAGGTTCCCGCTGCAGCGCCGTTCTGGCCCGGAACACAGATGGCGACGGTGTAATATCCAGAGTAACTTGTTGGCTCGTCCGGCTGCCATTATCGTTACTGACAACACCATAAGAGGGCGAACCCCGCGCCCCGAGTAATACCTTAGGAGTTGTCGATGGCCGCCGGCGATATCACCTTCATCGAATGTCCCTTCGGAGACCTGTTCCCCGTGCGCAAGACCGCACCGCGGGCCTGGGATTTTCAGAAGATGGAATGCCCCCGTTGCGGGCACAAATTCGAAGTGCTGCTGGAAGAATCAGTGCAGAGGTTGTCCGAAGAGGCCGTTCCGGCCCGCTAGCAGTTCGCTCAATATGACCAGGCAGGGGCGCTTCAACGCGCTTTCCCTCGGCGTGTTACATTGTCCGTTCACAATCCATGAGCCACCATCCTTCTCACCTTGACCTGCAGGCAACGGCGCGGCAGATCATGCTGCAAAACGGCTTTGAGCCTGATTTCCCGCCCGAGGTACAACAGCAAGTAGCAGAAATTGCCAAACATCCTCCGCAGATCGCCGCCTCGGCGGGAATTCGCGACCTGCGCAATCTGCTGTGGTCATCGATTGACAACGACACGTCGCGCGATCTCGATCAGATTGAAGCCGCCGAGCAATTGCCTGACGGCTCCATCAAAGTCCTGGTGGGAATCGCTGACGTGGATGCGTTCGTCAGCCAGGGCACGCCAATTGATGGCCATGCCGCGAAGGAAACAACCACGGTCTATACGGGTGTGCGAAATTTTCCCATGCTGCCGGAACAACTTTGCACGGGCTCAAGCTCGCTGCTGGAAGGCAGTGACAATCTCGCGGTAATCACTGAGTTCGTTGTCGATCCTCAGGGCGAGGTGACGGCTCACCAGGCTTATCGCGCTGTGGTCCGCAACAAGGCGCAGCTCACGTACAACTCCGTGGGTGCGTGGCTGGAGGGTCGCGGCGCGCCGCCCGAAAAGATCGCCGGGTCGCAGGAAATCCAGGCGCAGCTCAAGCTGCAGGACCAGGCAGCGCAGGCGCTCAAAACCAGCCGCCATCGCCGCGGGGCGCTCGATATTGAAACCGCGGAAGTGCAGCCTGTCCTCCTCAATCAGGAGGTAGTCGACCTTCTGAAGCAGGAAAAGAACCGCGCCACTGAACTGATTGAGGACTTCATGATCGCCGCGAACAGCGCGGTGGCAGGGATGATGGCGGAAGCAAAAATTTCATCCATCCGGCGCGTAGTAAGAACGCCGGAACGATGGGACCGCATTGTCGCGCTGGCGGCGCAACATGGAGGCAAATTGCCTTCCCAGCCTGACGCGAAGGCGCTGAACGATTTCCTGTCGCAACAGAAAGCGGCCGATCCTGACCGGTTTGCGGATTTGTCGCTCGCGGTCATTAAATTGATGGGGCCGGGAGAATACGTTGTCGAACGGCCCGGCGAGCCCTCACCCGGACATTTCGGGCTTGCCGTGCGGAATTACACGCACTCGACCGCACCCAATCGCCGGTTTGCCGACATTGTCATGCAGCGGCTGCTGAAGAATCTGCTGGCGCAAAAGCCCGGGCCGTATGCAGACGGCGATCTCGCCGCCATCGCGCAGAACTGCACGCTCAAAGAAGATGCAGCGCGAAAAGTTGAACGCGCCATGACCAAGCGGATTGCCGCGATAACCATGAGCAGCAGGATTGGGCAGATTTTTGACGGCATCGTTACCGGCGTCACCGGGCACGGAACCTTTGTCCGCGTGCTCCGGCCGCACGCGGAAGGACTGCTGGTTCACGCGCAGGGAATTGATGTGGGGGACAGGTTGCGCGTGAAATTGATCAGTACCGACTCGCAGCGCGGATATATTGACTTCGTGCCCGCTTGAAAAAGCCGCCCCGGGGGCGATGCACTATCTCCACGGCGGTTACCAAAGTTCCGGGTCTTTTGCTCACGCTGACCTTGCACACTCCAGCGCAAACCAAAGTAACTTTCCGTAACTGGAGATCTATTTGCTCCCTCTATATTTCGTTAGGCCTTTCTTACTCTTATAAATCAGTACACGCATTACAAAGTTTGCAGTGGTGGTTCCGCTGTAGATGTCTGTAAACAGGCAGTTTGAATCCTGCGGCTGGAGAAAGCGGCTGGTTGCCAGGGCAAATCTGCTCTCGTGTAAATATTACGGCCCGATGTAAATAATTCATCCCCCCGGGAGAGAGGCACCATGGACGATTACCAGAAATGGCTGGAAGCTGCGGCTGGCATTGAGGAAGACATTCATTATTTGGAGAACTCTTTGAGCCAACAGGATCTCGCCTCGTTGCAGACAGCCTTGGCCGTGTATCTGAAGAACGCCCGCACCGGAGCCGCCTGGCCCAGCCCGGATGACCTCTATTGCATTGAAACCCATGACTCTGAATCACAAAGATTCGTAGCCACGGAAACGCGGGCGGATTACAAGCTGGCCTGCTGCTGAAGTCGTAAAAACTATGAAGAAGTTACGGGTCATCATCGCCGATAAAGAGCCCCTCTCGAGGAGCCTCTTGAGCTCTTCGTTGTCGTACTGGGGCTGCGAGGTTATGACGGTGCATAATGGCAGCGAGGCATGCACTGCATTGCAGGCAGGCAACGTGGACGTCTGCATCTTGAACTGGGAATTCGGCGGCTCGGATTGCCTCGAAATGTGCCAGTGGATCCGGCAGTCAGACCTTAAGGTTCAGCCCCACATCATCGTCCTCATGGAAAATAGCTCCCGGGACAGTATTCGGGCCGCATACCTCGCCGGCGCCAATGACTACCTCACCAAGCCTTTCCGGGTTGAGGAAGTGCGCAGCCGTATTTCCGCCATTGCCAGCAAGCTTTTCCAGTTCGACTCAGTTCAATCGCAACTGCAATGCCTTGATCCTCTTGAGTGCTACCGGCTGGACCTGGCTTACCAGGCCAAAGCGCATAGCCGTCTATAGACGCAACGCCCCGCCAGCATTTTTCCATTCGCAGCAAAGCCGCCCTGCAGACAAGTTTTCGCTCTCACGTGACGTTTTTCGAGCAGGGCTGCGGACGCGCCGGCCCGCAAATTCCGGCGCGGCCGCTCTGCTCTAAAACACCCTGCGTGCCGACTGCTGTTCTCTGGTGGCGATCACCGGGCCACTGAAGCCCGATTCCACCAGGATCTTGCGCAAACGATCGAGGCAGCGCCCGCGCACAAAGCCAATGGAACCCGTAGCCAGCCCGAGACGGCGGGCCACTTCCGAATATGGCAGGGGAGGCTGCTCGAAAAACAGCAGCCGCACCACTTCCGCACATCGCGGCGGCAGCTTTTCCACCACTTCGCGAACAATCTGCTCCTGCTGCACTTGCAGCACGGTTTCCGGAACTGATGCCAGCTCCTCCGCCACTTCCGGCTCCATTGCATCGAGCTCAAGATGATTGGACTGCTTCCTCTTCCAGCGGTACGACTGGCGGACAGCCACGGTGATCAACCATGAGCGCAGCGAATCAGCATTCTTCAGTTGCCCCAGGCTGTTGAAGACTTCAATGCAGACTGACTGAAACACGTCAGCGGCATCCTCAACTCCGGCGCCGTACTTGAAGGGGATCGAATAGATCAGTTTCTTGTATTTATCAATGAGGGTTTCCCATGCCCGCTGGTCGCCCTTAAGGCAGGCGGAAATCAGCCGCGCATCTTCACAAGTCGCGGCCTGCCCGCAGCGGACGCAGCATGGCAGCAATGGTTCACTATTTTGTTCAACAACCGGCAATTGCTCTCCGAGCAAGACGCCGGTCACCTCGGGTTCAGAGAACTCGGTGGATTTCATCGTCCATTCCTTTTTCAGCTCAACATCGGTGGAGTTCGCCCGTCAGCAGCAAGGCGACGCGGTTGAATTCGCCAGGACGAACAGACTGTTCAAGCAGGTGTTCCTGGCAGCAGACACACTTTGGGAATGGAAACGAAAATCAGATTCTTAGAGGCGGGGAAAGCAGAGACAACGCGATCGCCGGGGTTGACGGCTCACAATCAGACAGGTGGGCTGCAACGGCACGGCCCCGCAGGATGGCGTGGATCGCCTCGGGGAGCAGCTGGGCGACGCCAACGAAGACCAGGAACATCCCAACCAGGCACAACGCAAAGATAAGCTGCAGTTCCAGATCGTCAGTGGAACGCGGGAACGCGTCCCAACTGTCCAGTTGCATGAAGGGCGAGAGCAAAGTCATCACCCCGATGAGCAACAGTACGATTTTGCGCAGCCTGTCGAGCATTTCTAGCCTTCTTACTCCGCGCGACTATACCATCCGTTGCCGCAAGCCCCAAACCTTTTCTTGGGCGGTTGTGAGGCTTGAAAATCTTGAATGCTTAAGTTGCTGAAAATATTAGGAATCTGCCGCAGCAGAGCACAAGCTGGGGGCTGAAACCG
>JBLMYN010000379.1:0-4341 GCA_050258305.1 Actinomycetota bacterium | reverse complement strand
CTTCAAAGAGCTCGTCGCTCTCACCGGGAAATCCCACCATCACGTCGGCGCCGATCGCCGCATCCGGCATGGCTTCACGGATCTTTCTGTTCTTCTCCGCGTAGTGCCAGGGGCGATACTTGCGGTGCATGCGGCGCAGAATATGATCGCTGCCGGATTGCAGCGGCACGTGGGCGTGCCTGGCAATCCGCGGTGAAGATGCCGCGAGCTCAATCACTTCGTCCGTCCAGTCCATGGGTTCCACCGAACTGATGCGGATCTTCCCGATGTCTGTGTGTTCCAGCAGAGCGCGCAGGAGCTGCGCGAATTTCTGCTGCGGCTGCAGGTCGCGTCCCCAGCGGCCCAGATTGATGCCGCTGAGCACGATCTCGCGGTATCCCGCTGCGGCCAGAGCATTGGCTTCGGCAATTACGCGATCCGGCTTCATCGAGCGGCTTTGCCCACGGACAGCGGGGATGATGCAGAACGAGCAGCGGTTATTGCAGCCATCCTGGACCTTCAGGTTCGGCCGTGTCTTTGACCCGATATCATCACCTGTGAAGACCGGAGCCGCAATAAGCTCCGTATGGGCCAGTTCCGTGTGAGCAAAGATATCGCCGGTCAGCGTGAAGGCCGGCGCGCTGAGCGCAACCCGGTCCAGCGGAATGAAGCTGCCTTCATCGCTGCTGACGAGCTCAGGGACAAGATGTTTATGCGAATTTCCCACCACCCAGGTGACGCCGGGCAGTTGGGCAACCTCCTGCGGCGCGCGCTGGGCATAGCAACCAGTGACCAGAATCTTCGCAGACGGGTTCTCGCGATGAACTCTGCGGACCGCCGCGCGAGCGTCTTGATCCGCCGCCGCCGTCACTGTACAAGTGTTAAGGACTACAATATCTGCCTGGGTGGCGGATTCAGCGCGAACGAATCCCTTTGACTGGAGCTGCCGTTCCATGGCGGCGCCGTCTGCCTGTGCTGCTCGACAGCCAAAGTTCTGCACGAAAAATCCGGACACCCAGCTATTATAATGGCCGTTACGTTGGCTGTTGTGCAGCAGCTCGCAACCTTCAGGGTTGCTGCCTGCATCCAAGGAAGCGCCGCTGAAGCTTTGATTTGCCGGGAGTTGTCATGAAACGTCGCATTCTTCTTGTTGATGATGAGCTCGCAATTCTGCTTACGCTAAAAGCCGTCCTTGAGATCCACGGATTTGAAGTCGAGACCGCCGCTTCCGGGAAGGAAGCGGTTGGCAAGCTGAAGGCGGCCAGCTACCACATGGTCATAACAGACATGAAGATGGAGCATGAGCGGGCCGGATATGACGTGATTCGGGCCGCGAAGAAGACTGACTATAATCCCGCTGTGGCCATTCTTACCGCTTATCCTCTGCTTGGCGGGGACTGGAGGACCGAGGGCGCCCAATCCATGCTGGTCAAGCCCATGAACACGGATGATCTGCTCCGCCAGATTGAGGCCCTTCTGATCCAGCACGAAGACAGCAAGCACAAAGCCCCAAAGTCGAATGGCGCCAAGACGGACAGATCGAGCGCAGCCAAGCGTCCGGCATAGCCTGGCGTAAGGAATCGGGTCAAGACAAGTGCGCGACGCCTGCGGCAGGGCCCAAGAAGTCTCAGGACGCCCTTTCAGGGCGAACACAACCAACGTCTTATTTGAGACTCCCTATCCGAGGGGGGTCTTGCAGGTTTAGCGAAAGTTCGTCAGGCAGAAGCAGCCGTTGTCTTTCGCTGCTGGAAGCACTCCCGGCAGTACACCGGCCGGCCCTGCGTGGGTTTGAACGGGACAGTAGTCTCACGCTGGCACCCGGAACAGATTGCCCTGGTCTCCACCCTTTGCGCGCCGCCACCCTGCGACAACCCAAGCGTCTGGGCACGCTTGTTTTTACAGCTCTTGCAGCGTTTCGGCTCATTTTTGAACTGCTTATCGTGGAAAAAAAGCTGTTCGCCCGCGGTGAAGACGAAGTCTGCTCCGCAATCCACACATTTCAGAACCTTATCCTGGAACTCCATTTGAGACTGTCCCCTTTCCAGATCACTCCAAGAGACCAGGACGAAGCTGAATGTGCTCCGTCGCCGGCATTGAAAAGTGACACCAACCCCTGGGTTCGGCCCGCACGGTTCGGAATGACCGTGCCTTACTGCTTAAAACTGCCGGACAGCTCTTACGTATGAATCCCGGACTTCCCAAAATCGAGACTTCTTTGCGCCGGGCCATCGCAGTGGACGGCCCGGCTTAAGAATCGCGTTAATCCTGTTCTTTGCGCGTCTTTTTCCGGTTGCGTTTTCGCGCCAACGCTTGTTTCACCCGGAGCCTTTCACCCGCCTTCAGGTAAAAGGAATGCCGTTTAACTTCTCTGACGATGTCCTCTTGCTGGACTTTCCGCTTGAAGCGGCGCAAGGCGTTCTCTAAAGGTTCGCCTTCCTGCAGTCTCACTTCAGCCAAACAACTGCACCTCCCAACTCACCCGGTTGGACAGGTTTGAGTTTTGCAGTGTTTACCTTAGGAGTCAAGGGGGAACTTTACAAAAATTGTCATAAAAGCAGGGCCTAAGCTTGTAGGTGTCTTAAATTGAGACGCCCTGGAGCAATGCGCAAGGCAACGAGGTTGTCTATATTTACGGTTCTCCGGAACAAGGGTCGCTGGCAGCAGCCCAGGTTTCCAGAGCGGTCAGAGAGGCCGGCAGTAACCGGCCTCTCTGGTTCAAAGGCTGCGCTCTCATTTCAGGTCAAGTTGTTACAGGTTCCGGGCTGGATTAGC
This sequence comes from Actinomycetota bacterium, assembly GCA_050258305.1. Classification (GTDB taxonomy): domain Bacteria; phylum Acidobacteriota; class Terriglobia; order Terriglobales; family Acidobacteriaceae; genus Angelobacter. The sequence continues at coordinate 1,590 of JBLMYN010000379.1, read as the reverse complement.
GTGCCGCCATGCCTTGTATGCTCGCCGGAAGACCGCCGCGCATCGTCACCTGAGTCAGATGTCCGCCTGAAACACGGAATCCGGTGACGGTTCCAAGGCTGGAACTCAGCACGTAAAGAAATCTGCTGTCGCGTGAAAGAGCCATGTCAATCACGCCGCTTCCCGCGCCCAGGTCAGCCGCCGCCCCGGCGATGAGGGACAGGCCGCCCTGCGGAGCCACGGCGAAAGAAGAAATGGTCCCGTTGCCTGTGTTGGAAGCAAAAGCCACGCGGCCATTGCCGGTGATCTGGATCCAGCACGCGGCCGTCTGGTTGCCCGGCACGGATTTGCTGATCGTTCGCAAATCGTCAGCATCAGCGTCTTCGTCGATGACCCGGTACGAGGAAACGGTTGATCCTCCCGGCGCCCCGCCTGCCGCTTCGGAAACGATCAGCTCGCGGCCGCGTCCAAAGCTGAAACCAAAGGGAGTCGCGTTGTTCGAAGGCTGCGATGTCTGGCGGAAGATACGGCCGTCTTCACCCAGCGCGAAAATGTCGATCAGATTCGTTCCTTTTTCGGTGACGAGCAAGAGATGGCCATCATGGCTGAAGCTGACTTCGGCAGGACCGGCATTTGCGCCGCCGGCCAGCGGCCGCGTTGAGCCGTGGATCGGGTGCAGTCTGCCGGACGGGCTCACGAAAAATCCGCTGATGTTTGGCGTTCCACCAGCGTTCAGGACGTAGACGAGATCGTCATGGACGGTGACGCTGACGGGATTCACGCCGCCCGAAGGAGCTTTGCTCACAAAACGCACGCCATGGTCGGATACGGAAAGTACTGAGAGTTCGTTGCTTCCGGCATCCACCGCGAAGAGCAGGTGACCGCCTGCGCCGAGGACGAGGGCTCCCTGCGATCCCAAAGGATCGTTCATGCCTCCACTCCCCAGGCCTCCGGTGGATACTTCCTGAACGCGGGTCAAGGTACCATCTTGATGACGACGGAAAACAATAACGGTGTTGCCGCTGCTCTGGTTACTTAAAACGTAAACGGCGCCGCCTTCTCCATGCTCGGCAAAAGCATTGGTCTGGCCAAAGAGGAGAAGAAGCGCGGCTGCGATCATGAAGAGTGGGAAGCGATGGGGGTGAAAGATAGCGAAACGCATTTTTTGTTCCTTTCAAGCGCCGCTTGTCTGAGCTGGCGCAAGAGAATTAAGGCGCGTGACGCAGACGAGTTCCCGGTTTGCGCCGCGCAATGGAAAGGTCGTGATCCTGGAGAAAATCCCCCTGTGGATTTTTTCGGCGATCGTGCGCGAGCCTGAGATCGTTTCGTTCCGGTTGAACGTCTTGCCGTGCAGCGCTGCTCTTTGTCAGGCGGATTGTGGTGAATGTGGCGGCGCAGAAGTGGCCGTTTGTGATTGCTCAGTCGGAGTCGCGCGAGTCCAAAGCTGTACTGTGCGCCAGGGACTGCTCCAGGGTTGCGTGGGCTCGTTCAGCTTTTCTGAAAATCAGCGTAGGGACAATGCGCCCAGAAGATCGGTGCGTTTTCAACGTTTTCGGCAAGAACACGGGCGTGGCAGACCCGGCAGAAAAACGGCGCCCTGGCCTGTTCTCC